>NZ_JBPFDQ010000038.1:41070-50170 GCF_059415045.1 Ferdinandcohnia sp. SAFN-114
CGTAAAAAAATTTTTAAGAGGCACTCTTTCTTCCCTTTTGATGTTTTTCCTGAAAGAACTAAACTAGCTGCCATTGCCAGAACCGATGACCTTTTACTTCGTTGATAACTCCCTCGTAAAGTGCACTTATCCTCAGCCGTTACTACACCCGGCACGTTTTCAATACCATTTACTTTTAGCCACCTGTTGCCCCAACCAGCTTATAATGTGTGTACCCTTCATGAATAGAATAGAATGGCTACATCTTTATTTAACTCATGCTTAGAAGCATTAGTATATTATCCTTCAAGTTGCAAAAACTACCAAAAACAGTTTTTTAAGGTGGGGGTTGTGAATGAAAAACAGGATGATTGATTGGCCAACTTTTATTGGCGCATTTTCATTATTGATGTTGGTTACGATTCCTCTCGTCCTCTTTCCTGAAAAAGGTGAAGAGGTGGTTAATGCTGCGAATACGTATGTGACCACAAACTTCGGTGTTCTCTATTTGCTAGTTGGAATTGTCATTTTCTTTTTTCTCATCTATGTTTCATTTAGTGCAAACGGTCAGATATTGCTTGGGGATAAAGGAGAAAAGCCCGAATTTAATGATTTCTCTTGGGCTGGCATGCTATTTTGTGCTGGGATTGGCTCTAGCATATTATATTGGGGAACAATCGAATGGGCTTATTACCTTCAAGGTCCTCCCTTTGGAGTAGAACCTGGCACAAAGCAAGCCATTGCATGGGCAACTACCTACGGGATTTTTCATTGGGGACCAATTGCTTGGGCGATTTATACACTTCCAGCCTTACCAATTGCATACTTTTATTATGTAAGAAAAAAACCTGTCTTAAAAATTAGCGAAGCGACACGGCCATTAATTGGTAGACTAGCCGACGGTCCTATTGGTACCATAATCGATATCTTATTTATGTTTGGTCTTATAGGTGGTGCCGGAACGACGCTTGCCCTAGGCACTCCGATGATTGCTGAGGGTATTTATCGTCTAACCGGCATTGATGTGAACATGACTGTTAAGACGATTATTTTATTATTTGTGACTGTTATCTTTGCTGTTAGCTCTTATACAGGATTAAAAAAGGGAATAAAGATTCTTTCCGATGTAAACCTATATCTTGCTTTCTTTCTTTTGGCTTTTATCTTTTTATTTGGGCCAACCCGATTCATGTTAGAAACAACAGTAAATAGTATTGGTCTTTTATTGGATAACTTTTTTCATATGAGTACATGGACAGAGCCGTTTAATTCATTGGGCCCATTTGAGAAGACCTCCTTCCCTGAAACTTGGACGGTGTTCTATTGGGCATGGTGGCTTGTCTATGCCCCATTTGTCGGTCTATTTGTTGCCAAAATTTCACGTGGACGTACGATTAAACAGATGATTCTTGGGACGATGATCTATGGAACAATCGGAAGTATACTGTTTTTTGGTGTATTAGGAAATTACGCGATGCATCTCCAACTTACAGGAGAAATGGATATTATTAATACATTGAATACAGAAGGAGCTTCTCCTGCTATTTTAGATGTTATTGAGAGCCTTCCGTTTTCATGGTTTATGGTCCTCGTATTCACTGTACTTGCTATAGTATTTCTTGCTACAACTTTCGATTCAAGCTCTTATGTGTTAGCGTCTGTTGTACAAAAGGAGGTTAAAGATGAACCAATAAGGTGGAACCGATTATTTTGGGCATTTGCCCTCTGTATAATGCCACTAACTTTGATGTTTATCGGCGGACTCGGCACCTTGCAAACTGCAAGTATCGTCGGAGGCTTCCCTCTCCTTTTTATCATGGTCATGCTTGGTTGGTCCTTTCTAAAAGCATCCACCCGTGATATCATGGCATCCGATTATTATGAGCCAAAAACGATTGAGTTAAATTATCGTAAAATTCTTGAACGCTTGCGTCGGAAGAAAAAAGCAAAAGGGAAAGCATCTGGCGAACAAGACCAAAAGGGGCCAATCGATGCCCATTTTGAAGATGACAAAAAATAAATTTAGGACAGAGCCCATTTCGGCTCTGCCCTTTTTAATGGGACGCAGGGACAGGTCCCTTGACCCACTTTTTCTATCATTAGAGTCGATAGCTTAGTGTTCGTGTTCAGCCTCCATTGCTGCTGCTTTTGTTTTATGGACAGTACCGAAAGGATGATTTGGTGGTGCATAGATTGAATATAGTTTTATTGGAACATTTCCTGTATTTGTTAGGTTGTGCCAATACCCTGCTGGAATAATAATGGCTGAATCGTCAGCAATTTGTCTTACAAAGTCTAACTGATTTTTGTTTTTCCCCATTTGAACAATTCCATTGCCTTGTTCAACACGTAGGAATTGGTCCACATCAGGATGTATTTCTAAGCCGATATCTTCTCCAGGTTGTAAACTCATTAATGTTACCTGTAGGTGAGTACCTGTCCAAATCGCGGTGCGAAACGTATTGTTTTGCTTGGAAGCTTCATTGATATTAACTACAAATGGCTGCTTACCTTGATCATTAAATTCGCGCATTTCCCTTCCCATATCAGGGTGATAGTATCCCCAATAGTTCCAGTAATGCATAGGAACTCTCGTGTAATATGGATGGTGGTGATGATGTTGGTGGTAATAGTGATAGGGGTATCCATATGTTACATAATTCATTTTCTCAATATCCCTCCTCAAATTGCTAAAACATCCTATGCAAGAGAGAGTGTGAACGGTACCCAAATTATTTGTCAATTATGCGGGACAAGGGACCTGTCCCTGCGACCCACATTCTTACAATTCATCTAAAAGAAGAACTTCTCCTGTTGATGCATGAACGGCAAATTGGCAATCTATCTTTCCACACAGGACATATTGATTTTGGTCAAAGTCATACACGTAATAAGGCTCTAATTCGAACTTTCCTTTGACCTTTTCATAGGCCTCATCCTTGCTTATCATCACTTTCTCGGGTTCTTCAAATTCATCAAACATCTCTAACATCATCTGGTTATCCATATAATTCACAGCCTGAAGACTTTCAGAATCAACCATGACATTAACTTTCCGCTGAAATACGCGTTTATCCTGCTTGTTTGCTCTTACTATCGCATGAATATACCCCGACTCGCGATGAAGTGATTTTAACATCCAGACTCCAGAATCACTGGGATATACCCTTCGTAAAAAATCCCGGACCTCTATCGTACACATTTCTTGCTCTGTCTCTGTGATTGGTAGTGTATCAGGTGAGGGCTCGCCTGAAAATGCTTGGTCAGCCGAAACCTCTTCATGCCAAGTTATCTCGTTTCTTTCAAATGAAGAATCCTCAATCGGCTCATCCCAATCCAACGTTTTATCTATTTTCATATATCCTCTAACATCCACGATAACTTCAAAAGGGATTGTGGCTGATTGGTCATTCCGTACATAAAGTTCTTCTACTGCATAAGCAGAGACTAGTCGTTGTTGTTCCATTAACGGAAAATCAATCAACTTCACTTGATTTTTTGCGATTTCCTCAATTTTCTCAAAGGTCAATGTATAAGGTTCTATTTTCACCATGTCCTTCGCTGGAAAATGACCATGTGCAGAAAACAAAGTTAGCCTACCCTCCTGATCGAAATTGACCTCAATCATTCCAGAAGGTGAAACAGCAACACCATTAATGCATTCTTTAAAATGTAGCTCTCCCTCTTCTTCCTTATGTAACTGGAATTGCTGCCCAAACGTTAATCCTGTTTCCTGCTCAACCCATTTTATAATGTCATTTTTATCAGAGAAGTTTATCCCGTTTGTGGCAAACGTCTGACCCATCACGAAAATTACACTTTCAAAGTTACGACTATTTACATCGATTGTGATAACTGCCGTTCCAACTGGATTTTCATCCTCATACTCTTGTCCCAAACAATGATTAGGAAACCATTCCATTGACATTGTATAGACCGTCTCATTAAAAATATTGACACTTCGATTGAAACTGTAAGTTTCTAAATAATAGTCCCACAACCCAAACTTTTCTTTTGTAAAATCAACTAGCTCCCGAGTTCTTTTATCCATATTGCCACCTCCAATATATTGCTTCGATAATAACTACGAATTACTCACCCAACGGTTTCACATTTTTCCAATTTCAGTTTATTAAAAAGCTGCACTTCTTTAAGTGCAGCAAATAATGTTTAGTCGGTATTCCGGTCCATCTGACCTAGTATATTTTTGAATAAATGACAAAGGAGATAAACATCGTAGAGATTAATAATGTTGTGAGGATGTTGATCAGTTGTGCTGCAGTTAAAGCAATCAATTCAAATTGTAAACCAATGTTAAAAGCAATTAGAAAAATCATCATCGCAAAAAAAGAGGCGAAAATACCTTTCTCTCGGATAAGTTTCATGCGTTCATCCTTTTGCTTAAATTGTGGATACAAATATGCCAAACAAAAACTCATGACTGCCATAGCCATAGTCATAAAAGCCATAGGTGCGGGCGATGAATTAGCCATAATCCCAACAATTAGTAAAAAAACCGACATCACGGTAAACAAAATACCCAACACGATAAATGGAACTCGTGAATTTCCCATCTTTTTTCCTCCTTTAATATGACTTCGTCAAGAATAAATCCTTATTTATAATCTTCTTTCTCTAAAATGAAAATGTCTTCAACCTTCGTTTCAAAAACTTCAGCCATAATTAATGCTAAGGGAAGAGAAGGGTTGTATTTGCCCTTTTCAATTGAAATAATCGTTTGCCTGGAAACACCCAATTTTTCAGCAAGTCGATCCTGCGAAAAACCGTGTTTTTTCCTAAAATCTGATACTTTATTTTGCAACCCATTCACCACCTCTTATATTATTCATCATAATGTAAAGCTTCCTTTACATCAAGTTTCCTTTACATTTTTTTAGACAAAAAAAAGAAAGTTAGTCACTTGAACTAACTCTCTTGCAAAATCACAATTTAGAACCCCACTAAGTAACCCGTCTCACTATGAATTTTTGTCGAGTACTTTTTGTATGGATTGATTAAGTTTATTTATATTTACTTGTACAGACTTTTTATCGCTTAACTGATACTTTTCTTTCAATTGGAGGATCCTAGTCACACTTTCATCGATTCTCTCTTCGGATATTTCACCATTTTTGATCGCACTTTTAATCGCATTATGGACCCGAACCACACTGTTGTAGTCATGTGCCACCATGATAATGTCACTTCCGGCCTTAATTGATTGAACCGCTGCCTCACCAATATCGTAATCATTGGTGATTGCTTTCATGTAAAAATCATCGGTAATGACTACTCCATTAAAACCTAGTTCTTTCCGCAGAATATCGGTGATTATGGTTTTAGACATGGAGGACGGATAGGTGTTGTCAAGCGCCGGGACTAAAATGTGGCCGACCATTACCATATCTGCTCCTTCTTTAATAGCCTTCCGAAATGGAATAAATTCCAGACTCTCTAGCTCCGCCCGCGTTTTTCCAACCCTAGGTAATTCAAGATGCGAATCAACATGTGTATCCCCATGCCCTGGAAAATGCTTGACTGCGGAAATAATAGACTGCGACTGCAGCCCTTTCATTGTTTGGATCCCAAGACTACTCACAATCTCTGGATTACTGCTAAACGAACGGTCACCAATAACAGGGTTATCAGGATTGCTATTAACATCAAGCACAGGTGCAAAGTCCACATTAAACCCAAATGCTTTAAGCTCTTTTCCAAGGACTGTGCCGATTTCATACGAGAGGGTTGGATCATTAATCTTTCCAATTTCTAGATTTGTCGGGAAGGTGATTAAACCTCCTGGCAGCTTTGAGATTCGACCGCCTTCCTGATCCACACCAAAAAATAATGGAATTTTACCTTCATTAGCCTGTTTTATTTGGTTCAAATAGTTGACAGTTTGTTTCGGAGATACTAAATTATCCCCATTAAAAATGATGCCTCCTACTTGGTATTTCGTAATTAACTGGTTCATATTTTGGCTCATCGTTGTACCGGAAATCCCAGCAAAAATCATTTGACCAATTTTTTCATCTAAACTTTGGTTTTCACTTTCACCTTTATCAACCGATTGTTGAAGGTTTGTCACCACAGAAATATGATGAACAGTTGGGTTAGGCTTTTGTTCAGTCGGTTTCGGTAAAATCCACTTCAACTGAAAAGTAGGATTGACTTGATAGATGAAAATAACTTGGTTTACGTTTTCATCTTTATAATATTTAACCTCATCTGGCTCTCCTATCGCTTTTTGAATATCTTCTAAATGAATATCCATTAAATCCGAGTCGTAGGAACGGATGTCAAAAGCAGTCTTATTCTTAATCCCAATTGTTACGTCATGATCAGGATACACTACGAAGTCCCCAATCGAGCTTTTGTCAATAGTTGGCGGCTCTCCCCATTGATTGTGTATTTCTTGAATGTTTGTCTGTCCTGCTATAAAAGGAGTGTGCGGAACCTTCCCTGTTTTAGAAATTGAAAAAATTTCCTTAACTTGTTCTAAGGAATCTGGTTTTTCTTCTGCTGTTCCTTCTGGCAATGTCTCAGATTCATTTTTTTCTGGTTGCTGAGTCGACTCCTCACTTGGAGCACTCTGTTCACTTTGCTGTTTGTTACCTTTTTCAACATACATATAAACAGCTGCAACCACTACAACAACGGAAAGTATACCAATCAAACTTGTTAATATTCCTTTTTTCAACATAGGCTACCTCCCTGCAAGTTTTTCTTCTATAGTATTAGACTCTTTTAACAGCAGAAACGTTACATTCGTTTTTGGGACACGGGACCTGTCCCTGTGACCCACCAGATCGGTTTCATTGTGCAACAAGAATTCAAAGAGGCAAGGGTTCAAGTCCTTGCCTCTTTTTTATAATATTCCCCTAGAAACTGTGGCAATGCAAAACAGCTTACCACCATTTGCTCGTTCACATATTTTGTTTCTTTGTGGCTGACTTTGCTTGGGTTTACTTTAATGTGCTTCTTAGTTCCGATTGTGAAACTCCACATTCCACCAGGGTAGGTCGGTACAACTGCCGTATACAACTTAGTCTCATTGAAAAGTTCTGAGATTCGAGTATAGGACTGTTTCATTATGGCAGAATGGAATATTGGTGATTGGCTTTGACAAACCATGATTCCGTCATCTTTTAAGGCCTCATATAAGCTTTGATAGAAGCTCTCTTCGAATAATACCGCTGCTGGTCCAATTGGATCTGATGAATCCACGATTATCAGATCATACTCATTTTTCTTAGTAGCCGCGAATTTTACACCATCATCAAAAATAAGATGAACACGTGGATCTGCTAGGCGACCTGATACCTCAGGTAAATGTTCGATACTAGCTTTTACTACAAGCTCATCAATTTCAACCATATCAATATGTTCGATTTCTTCGTATTTGGCTACTTCCTTTGCAACTCCACAATCACCACCACCAATGATTAATACCTTTTTCGGATTAGGGTGAATCGACATGGGCACATGTGAAATCATTTCATTATAGATATGTCCATCAACTGAGGTCGTTTGAACAATACCATCTAACACTAGCATTCTTCCAAAATCATATGAATCCAGAATCATGACTTCCTGGAAAGATGATTGTTGATCAAAAATAATATCTTTAATCCGATAGCTGATTTTCAAGTTGTCGTACTCATCTTCGGTGAGCCATAAATCTCCATTTTTCTTAGATAAATAAGGCTTATTAAGTTCCATCATCATCCCCCATTCTATTCTTATTCTTCCAATATAAGAATAAGAAAGAACACTATGCATGTCCAGCAAAGTGGGTCGGAGGGACAGGTTACTCGTCCCAGTTTAATCCTGTTGTGGGACGCGGGACCTGTCCCTGTGTCCCGGCATTATAACAGTGATCTCTGTTCCGATGTTTTCCCACGATTCGACGTTAATATCTCCGCTATGCAATTTTGCAATTTGCAGCGCTATACTCATTCCAAGCCCTGTTCCTTCTACACGTTCATCTGTGTTTGTTCCACGATAATACCTATCGAATAAATGTTTCTTAGTCACCTCATCCATCCCAACACCGTTATCCTTGACAATTATTTTCGTCTTACCTTTTTCATTGGTTTCCTCTAAGAGAACTTCAACGCTTGTACCAGGCGGATTATGTTTCATTGCATTATAAATAAGGTTATCTAGCATTCTTTCAAACAACCGTTTGTTTACTTGTAGATAACGGTTATTGCGTAAAGGATCAAAGGCGATCGGGTATTCTTTTATAATCCGGTCCCTTTCAAACTTCCCTAAGACCCCTTCTACAAATTCACTTACTTCTACGGTCTCAAACTGCACTTGATTCATACCATTTTTCAGTTGAAAACTTAATGAAAAATCTTCTATTAAATGTAGCATATAATCACTTTTTTCACGTATCGTTTTCCCTATTTCTTCTAACTCATCCTTGGTCCAATCATATTGGCCACTTTCTAAGAGATTTCCATATCCCTGCATCGTCGATAAAGGTGTGCGTAAATCATGAGATATTCCTGTCATCCATTCTGATCGATTTTTCTCTAATTGCTCCCGCTCTTTCCTCGAAGCTTCGAGTTTACCTGCCATATCATGAAATGCCTCAAACACCTCTAGATATAACTTATATCGCAACCGAATCTTTCCATTCTTACGATATACCTTCTTCTTTTCACGCTCTGTTAGTACTTCACTGTAGTTTTCATTTCCCATCCTGCCAAGCCAATTCGCAAAAATAAACAGTGGATTTCCATAGCGAAATCCATTCCATATTGAAATTGCGATAGTGATAAGGAGGACAATCCCCCCAGTAATAAGAAATCCTCGTGCTACATCAAGATACGTTTCTAGTTTCACTACATTGCTATTTTCATTTGGTGTATATAATTCCCAAACCATTCCATTCTTAGTGTCTTCATAAGTCGTTCTTTTTGATGAATAAATATCAGGTGCAACATCTCTCACAAAAACATCCAAAGGCTTCTCGTCTTCACGGTTTTGTAACCCAATCATTTGTTGCAATGACCCATCCTTACGATATATTTTGAACTGCACCCTGTCAAGTAGACAGTGGAAATAATAAAAATGATTTAAGCGGCTCTAGCTCTATATTCCATAGGGC
>NZ_JBPFDQ010000039.1:0-49645 GCF_059415045.1 Ferdinandcohnia sp. SAFN-114
ATCAAATTAATGAAAAAGTGTTAAATTTAATATGGATAGGTGTTTTATATATGTCTCATTTGGCTAGGTCAGTTCATGCCTCATCTCTTATTTATTTTTTAAGCGGTGTTCTTCATTTAGTTTTTTGATTTCAGCGATGATTTCCTTAATGCCTTCTTTTGCATCTGGGTAGGTTTCGTTCCAGTGCTTTGCAAGAGGCGGCATTGACTTTGAAATATGCATGTATAAGGACCATAGCTTTACTTTTTCCTTTAGTTCTGGGGAACTTTCTCCAAGTAAAAGCTCTGTGTATTTTTCTAGTAATCCATCAACTTGTTCTTCTATTTTTTGATCCATTTTTATTAACTCCTATTTTGCAGTTTAGGGGACATGTTTTGCAACGGTCTCCGGTACTTTTGGTTTTATAGTAAAGACAACATGTTGTTCTTGTTCGAATGTTCTGTTCGTATTCTGGACGATACACCTTTATACCGTAGTATCGTGACAATGGGTTAAAATCTACTGGACCAAATAGTTCCCCTTCCGCATACTTTACAAGATACTTAAAATCATCCCCAATTGTCTCTCGTTTTTCATCAAACTTCGGTTTTGCTAGTACAGATTCATAGAGCCAATACACATAAATCGCGATATTTTCCCAAAGTACTTTTTTCGAGAGGCCGGAATACTCAGAAAGAGCAATTAAGACTTTATGGATATTCTCATGAAAAATAGCCCGAATTGTTTCGTTACGCCATTGCTCTCTAGATTCAGAAGGACCAGATACAGTATGCAGGTTAAAAAAGTAGAACTTCGGATTCCAATACCAGATTTCCTCTTCATTACTTGTCTCTAATGAAATATTAGTCAATGAAACATCTAATCGCTTATTAAAAACTGTCATTGCATACAAATTCAGGACAGCAAAAAATCCATAACGTTTCATGAACATGGATGCCGCTACTCGCTTATCTGGCGCAGATATCTTCTGCTGGACATTCTCCAAATATTGTTTAATCTTCTCTTCCTTTAAAAGCTCTATCACAGGACTTGATAGGTTTGATCGAAATTGTTGACTACTAAAACGAAATTCCTTTAATTGTTCGATTTCTGTTTCCAAAAGGAGGTTTGACATATTAAACTCCTACCTTTTTTAGTATACGTCTTCCTTTGCCGTGAGGAATGCATAGAGGCGTTCCAAACAATGGATCAGTGGCAACATCACAATCCATGCCAAACACATCTTTGACCAGACTCTTATTGACAACAAATTCAGGCTTGCCCTGTCCATAAATTTGTTTGTTTTTAATCGCGACAATATGATGGGCATAGCGGCATGCTAAATTCAAATCATGCAATACCATGATGATAGTTCGTTGTTCTGTTTCATTAAGTTCAAATAACAGGTCTAAAATTTCGATTTGGTGTGTCATATCGAGATATGTTGTTGGTTCATCAAGTAGGATAATATCGGTTTCCTGTGCAAGTGTCATTGCAATCCAAGCACGTTGACGTTGACCACCCGAGAGAGAGTCGACCGTGCGTTCTGCGAAATCCTGCATATTGGTAGCTTCTAGTGCGTGATTAACCATTCTTTCATCTTCTTCTGTCCATTGCTTAAGCCAATTTTGGTATGGATAACGACCTTGTTTTACTAACTGGAGGACGGTTAATCCTTCTGGTGCAGTTGGTCCTTGGGGAAGGATGGCAAGCTTTCTAGCTATTTCTTTTGTCGGAAGCTTAGCGATTCTTTCCCCTTCAAGGAGAACAGCCCCATGTTTTGGTTTTAGTAATCTTGCTAAAGAACGTAACAAGGTTGATTTACCACATCCATTTCCACCAATGAAAACGGTGATCTCCCCTTTTGGAATTTCAAGATGCAAGTCTTCTATGATAATGGAATCTCCGTACGATAGTGTTAAGCTTTCCGTTTCAAGTGCATTCATCCCAAACGCCCCCTTTTACTTTTTCTAGCTGTTCCGAGTCTTGTATAGCAAGTAGATAAAATAAGGTGCTCCGATGGCAGCGGTAAACACGCCTGCTGGTACTTCGGTTGGAGAGAAAGCAGTTCTACCAATTAAATCCGCTAGCATGACAAGAATCCCCCCTAAAAGGGCAGCTGTGGGGAGCAATGCTCCAAATGCTGAACCGACTAATCTCCGTGCCATATGTGGTGCCATTAATCCAACGAAACCAATCCCTCCGGCAAACGCAACTGCACTACCTGTTAATGCAGTACTTACTAACAATAAAAGAAATCTATGTTTTTGTACCGCACTTCCCACTCCGGTTGCTAACTCTTCACCTAGTTCTTGAATGTTTAGGTGTCGTGCAAGCATGAAGCAGATAATCAATAAAATAATGACAACAGGACTAAGTATTTGTACATTTGCCCATGTTGACCCATTAACAGTACCTGTAATCCAAATATTCGCCTGGCTAGCTTGATAGATTGGTCCCATTACCATAAGTGTTGTTGTCAATGCTTGTGTGAGTGCAGAAACACCAATTCCGATCAGCACAAGGCGTATGGGCGAAACACCATTCTTCCAAGCCAACACATAGACCAAAAATGCGACAACAGTTGCACCAATAAATGCAGCCACAGGCATCCATTTTATACTGACGGTTAGTGCATTACTGGAATTAGAAAAAATGGTTAAGAAGGCAACGACGGCAACAGACGCACCACCTGTAATTCCTAAAATATCTGGTGAGGCTAATGGGTTTCGAATAATTCCTTGTAGAATACTCCCAGCAGCTGCAAGGGCCATTCCCACTAAGAATGCAATGATAATCCTTGGTAAACGAAAGGATGTGACAACCAACTGTTCCATTTTTGAGCCATATCCAAACAATGTTTTTACAACAGTAACGGGGTCTATCTTCATTTCACCTAACCCTGTACTGACTAAAAATAAAATAATTGTTATTACTATTAGAACGAATACCGTTATTAGTGATTTATGATCGATTAGATAAGAGATGTTTCCCTTTTTTCCAAATCGAATGGATCGATATTTATTCACGCTTTATGAAACCCCTTTCTTGCCACATAAATAAAGAAAGGTGTTCCAATTAAAGCTGTCATAACACCGACTGGCACCTCTTCTGGCATGACAATATATCTGGCAGCTATATCAGCCAGTAGAAGTAAAACACCACCAAGGATTCCGCAGTATGGCAGGATCCATCGATGATCAATTCCAACTAAACTCCTAGCAAGGTGTGGAATAACTATCCCAATAAATCCAATTGGTCCGGCAACTGCCACTGCACCACCAGCTAGTAGAATAATCGTAAAGGCTGTTAATAGCTTGACAGTTCCAGTTCGCTGTCCTAAGCCTTTTGCAACATCCTCTCCCATTGTAAGAACGTTGATTTTATTGGCTAATAAAAGGGATGCTACCCATGCCACTGCTAAATAAGGAAGAACACTCGTTAACATTTCAAGCTTTCGTCCTTGAATAGAGCCCGCAAGCCAAAATAATACTTGATCTAATGCCATTTCATCAATAACTAGTAATCCTTGTGTAAAGGATGAGAACATCGCAGCCATTGCAGCACCTGCTAATGTTAACTTCATTGGAGTAAGGCCTTCTCTACCTAGTGAACCAATAAAATAAACGATAAACGCAGCAATCGCTGCTCCTAAAAAAGCAACCCAAGTAAATGCTTGTAAGGAGTTTATCGAGAATATTGAGACACCTGCTACTAAAAAAAATCCCGCTCCTGCATTTACGCCGAAGATACCTGGTGATGCCAATGGATTTTTCGTTAAAGCTTGCATGAGTGCCCCTGCTATTCCTAAACTTGCTCCTACAGCTGTAGCAATAAGTGCGCGAGGTAAGCGAATTGTTTCAATGATAATATGTTCATTTGAACCATCAAATGCCGTGAATGTTTGATAGGCCATTTTCCAAGATGTATCGGTATATCCATACACAATACTTGCACACATTGAAAAAAGTAATAGTAAAATTCCGATTATAAGGCCTGCAGATTTAGCTTGATTTGATTTCAAAACCATTATAGTAAGACTCCTTGAATGATTAGAAAAGCGCAAGGTGCACAGTATTAGGCGACAAGCATAAGACGACCCCAACCTTATGAAGCGATTGACTTATGGCCTCGAGCCGATGGCTTCTTGGGCTAGACGTTGTGAAAAAGTCATGTATGACTTTAGTTAAACATGTTTATGTTATATATTAGGTCGTTTTTTGTTAGGCTTTACTATTCATATGTCTTCTTATTCATCTTAATAAGAAAGCGAAATTAGTAAGTTAGTTCTCTTTTAGTCTATTTGAATTGAGAATGATTGTCAATGGGATGAAAACCATTCTCAATTTTATATTGACTAAAGATTTAATTCATTTTATCATCATAAGTGAATAATTGAAAATCATTATCAATTAATAGGAGGGTACATAATGAACTTTAGAAAGAAAGCTTATCTAGGATTCCTAACATTGGCTGTATTATCACTTCTTTTAGCTGCTTGTGGTGAAGCAGATAATACAGACAAAGGCAATAACGAAACTGAGGGAGCTAATACATACACGGTTGAACATGCCATGGGTACAACTCCAATCAGCAAAAATCCTGAAAGAATTGTCATTTTAACAAACGAAGGGACAGAAGCCCTATTAGCAATGGGAGTTAAACCAGTTGGCGCTGTTCGTTCTTGGATTGGCGACCCATGGTACGACCATATCGAGGACCAAATGGAAGGTGTCGAGGTTGTCGGTGAAGAAAGCAATGTAAATATCGAAGCTATTGCTGCACTAGAGCCAGATTTAATTATCGGTAATAAAATGCGCCAGGAAAATATTTATGAGCAACTAAAAGCGATTGCTCCAACTGTTTTTGCTGAGGATTTACGTGGAGATTGGCAAAAGAACTTTACCCTTTACTCAAAAGCCATCAATAAAGAAGAAGAAGGTAAAAAAGTCCTTGCTGAATTTGAAGACCATTTAAATCAGGTTAAAGAAAATATCAATACCGATGCTGAAGTGTCAGTCGTACGCTTTATGGAAGGAAGAACACGGATTTATTATACTGATTCCTTTTCAGGTGTGATTTTCGAACAATTAGGCTTGAAACGTCCACAGCATCAGGTTGATTTATTTGCTGAAAATCCTGAAGATCAGTTTGCAAGAGAAGTGGACCAAGAAAAAATCCCATTAATGGATGCTGATGAAATCTTTTATTTCACATACGAAACCGGTAATGGGGAAGCTACAAAGGTCGAGGAAGACTGGATTAACAATCCGTTATGGCAAGGTTTAAATGCCGTGAAGGAAGGCAAAGTGCACAAAGTAAGTGACCCTATTTGGAATACTGCAGGTGGCGTTCTAGCAGCAAACCTCATGCTAGATGACATTGAAAAATACTTAGCAAAGTAAAAACACAAAGTGTAAGTGCCTTGAATGCGGAACATTGACTAACTGCTGCCACGTCCTGTGGCAAACGTCAATGTCAGCACTTCCTGTGTTAGTCCGACCAGCATAACAAAAGACAGCGAGAAGGATGCATTTTATCATTCTTTTGGATTGGCTAGACCAGATAGGCGCTAGGCGCTGGAACTGGACATTAGAAAAGCTCCCACCTTTTTGGCGGGAGCTTTTCTTTTAGTTATGTCTTAGCTTTTCTAAAATAACTTGCGCCTCATATCCATCCTTAAAGGTATAGAGTCGGTTTTCTTTACCTTCAATAGCGGAAAAGAGATTGTCAATGAGTGTGGCTGTTTCAGTCGTTTCAATCTCAATCTGTTGAATTTCTTCTCCTAGCTTGCCGCCCTCAAGCTTTGCCCAATCTATTAGTTTTAGTGTTCCTTCTGTACCATATGCAGTATAAGAGATTCGTTCAGCTCCAGCAATTTGGCTGATTCCATTTATTAAAAATGGGGTACCACCCTCTAGTTCTAATGAAGCAATGATCCCTGTTTCACACTTTGTCTTATCTTCAGGAA
Organism: Ferdinandcohnia sp. SAFN-114; assembly: GCF_059415045.1. NCBI lineage: Bacteria > Bacillati > Bacillota > Bacilli > Caryophanales > Bacillaceae > Ferdinandcohnia > Ferdinandcohnia sp. SAFN-114. Next base: position 5,951 of record NZ_JBPFDQ010000039.1, read on the forward strand.
GTTCCAATATACTATTTTGATAAGTAATTGAACCAAAAATTCGTTGGGTTAATTGAATAAAATGAACCCCTACCTCCAGTACAAATCCACCTTGTTCTCGACCTGCAACCCAATCATTCTGTTGCCATAAACGTGGCCAGTTTGGAAAATTCATTGAAAGTTCAAGCTTTCTTAATTTACCTATGTACCCTTCCTTAATCAACCGATCAAAGCTATTAGCAGGGTTGCTATAATTTAGCGGGAAATTCATAGCATGAATGATTCCTTCTTGCTCTGCTTTTTCTAACATTTCCCTCGCCTCTTCAACTGAATTTGCTAGAGGCTTCTCACATAAGATATGTATTCCTTTTTCAATGACATCCATTGTAACAGCATGGTGATATTTAGGCGGGACCGCTACATAGACAAGGTCCAAATCCTCATTAACTAGCATATCGTTGTGGTTATCATACCAATTGATATCACCTGATTTTTCAGCCATTTCTACAGCTCGTTCTTTTTCCTTATCAACGACTGCTGTTACTGTTGTATGTTTGTTCGCATTAAAACCCTGGATTAATCTTTCTCCAATTGCACCAAGGCCAACTACTCCTACTCTTACATGTTTCATCATATCTCTCCTCCCCTTTCCCCATTATAATTCTAGCCAGTAAAATCGTCTATCACGACAAAAAAATCCCCCCTGAAATTCACTCAGGAAGGTAGGAGTCCTCTTATAAAAATGATTTTATATCATAGATATGACCATTGATTAATTCTTGGTTAACAATGAGGTCTAGGATAACACCTGCAATAAAGTCTGGTGATCGTAGCATCCCTTTTTCATTATATTCGATGAATTGGTCAACCTCAATAAAGTCCTCTTTGTTTGTCTTTCTGATTATCTCCTGCATCTCTGTATCCATAACGCCTGGTGAGAATGAGATCATAGTTACTGGATTTTCAGTGGTTTCCTGCTCAAAGCCAACTGATTTTGTGAACATATCGATTCCTGCTTTTGATGAAGAGTATGCAGTCCATCCATGTCTAGCCCGGTTTGCAGCACCTGAAGAAATATTCACAATTACCTTTTTAGTTGAAAACGATGCCGTATGGCGAATGAAGTATGAACTTAACAACATTGGTGCCAACAGATTCACATGCATATTTGCGGTTAGTTCTTTTGGACTTGCCTTTCCAATTGGTTTAATTGGATCAATCATACCAGCATTGTTTACTAAGTAAATTCCTTCAGCATTTGAGAAGTCAATAGATGAAAAAATTCGCTCCATCACTTTTTCGATTTCTTCACTCTTTTGGAGGTCACAAGAAAAATAATAAAGATTGATGCCCTTTTCAAACGCTAATTCTTTTAACTCATTATTTTGCTTTCTAGAGATACAAAATAAAGTATGATCCTTGTCCAAGATCTGCTTAACAATGGATTCTCCTAATCCCCTAGATGTCCCAGTTATAATAAAATATTTCAAATAAGACACTCCTATTACCTTTATCTTTGCCACTATTTACTAGTAAGTATATCATACACTACCGAAAACTGGTTGCTATAAAAGAAGCTCTTTGTCACAAATTTATTGCGTAATACCAGTCTCAGTAATCGTTACCTCTGAATGAACCTCTATATTTATATTTGGGTAATTTAGTTCCCATTTTTCAAAGTCTAAACCACGAGTTGAGTGTCTAGCCATATATCCAATCCCAACTGGGTCAATATTTTTTTCTTGAAAATCTTTTAACATTGCTTCGGATTTATCTTTTATTGTGCCTTCGAGTTCTTCTACTATCTTTTGAATCAATTTGGGATTTGTTGTTTGTCCAGAAAATTCACTCAATATCCCTTGAAATTTAATGGTAATGTTTACCTTTGGCTCCCCATTTATTTCCTCGATCTTTATTTTTCTTTTTGATTTAATGCGCCTGATAGATGCATACTCATCTGTACCTTTTAATCGTATAGTATATGCACCTTCACCATAATCTTCGACCAGCGCCTTAAAAAAGAACAAATCAGGCTCATCGATTTTAGCCACCATTTTACCATGCTGAAACAGTCCAAGCCCTGTTATCTCCATCTTATTAGAAAGCAGTTTCATAGTTGGGAGATAGGGATCCATACCCTCCATATAATGTCTATACATAAAAGTATGAAGATCAGACCTAGGTAAATCTCGTTTCTCGATATTATGTTGTAACATGATTGATAAATATTCCCCAGTTCCCCTGTTTCCTAAACTCTTTTCTAATACGTCACTTGTCTTTCCTTCAACAATCGCTAGATTGATTTTCGATCCGATGCTTGCATCACGTTGAAGGGCGTCAATATATCGTAGTATTCCGTTTTTTGCAAGCTCATTTTCATACAAAACAACGCGGACAGCACCTGTCACTAATGGATCCGCTGACTTTTTTTGTAGCACATTAATAATTTCTTTGGCTAACACTGATTCCCCAGTGAAGCTAGCATTGTCGATGCTTTTGTCTGCTTTAAAAACAGGGATAACAGCCGTACCTTTAATTTTTTGACCCTCAGCTCTATCAAATCCAACTGCTGCCACCATATTAATTTCGTCTATTATTTCTTCAGATATTCTTCCATATAAGATTGTTATTAATGTAATGGTACAGAGCGCAATTCCTGTAAGTACTTTTTTCATTTTTTCTCCCTCATTTTACGAACAACTAGTGTAATTATGAAGAGGATTGGAATATAAGCAAAAATATAATAAAGTCCAAAATTTGCCATATATCCACTGAGCATGTCTATTTGTTGACGAGATTTAATAAGACTGCTAGCAACTAATACGATTGGTAAAATCCAAAGTAACGATTTTCGTTGTTGCACCGAAAATACTTTTTTGATTCCTCTGCCAGCTCCCCACAATGCAATACAAATATTGGGTAGGATTACAAGAAACCATGATGCGATTCCAACATACTCAAATCGCTCTACGAACGGCATGTTGATACTTTTAAACATGGTTAGAGTTGCCCAGATTATTTTATCTATTTGGTCAGCGCTAAAATACATGGTTGCTGTAACGCTAGCAATTAGATATAAACTCGTTGTTGCTAAGACACCTAGGTGGGCCCATTTTTGGGACTTTGGCGGATTTTTAATAAATGGATAAAATAGCAAAAGCGCTTCAAAACCCATGATGCTTAGGGACATATCCTTTGTTCCTCTTGCAATTTCTGTTACCGAATGATTCATAATTGGTAACAAATTGCGCACATGGCCATAATCCAAAGGAAAGAAAACTAAAAGAAGTATATATAATGGGAGGACAATACTAAAAAAACTAATGCCCGTTACCGTTCTAAAACCACCTAAGATAATATAGTACGCTAGCACAATAGTGAAAAAACCAAAAACCCAACTATTGAATTCTGGGAACATCCATACCTGAATGACCTCAATATAACTTCGTAAAACGGTTACCGCTAATGCCATAAGGTAGAGAATAAATAATAGGCTAAGAAGGCCCCCTATCCACTTTCCAAAAATCTCTTTATGAACATCAACAACGTCTCCCCCTGAATAATCTAAGATTTTATAAATAATCCATACAATGATGTGTACAGCCACCCCGGCTAGTATGACGGAGATCCAACTGTCATACCCTGCTGATTTCGCTATGATCCGTTGGAAACCGAGCATTCCTACCCCTACTTGCATGGAATGAATTAAGAAAAAGACAAAAATAGGAGAAACTAAAAATGATTCTTTGATCCTTTCCATCGTTGCAACTCCTTGGAATCAAATACGCATGAATACGGTGAAGCTATTCATCAATATCTTTTTTTGTTTCTGCTTTCTTTTGATTAAAACGTTTTTTATCTTCCGGACGTAAATAACCCGGACGTTTTGCAAGCTGAGAATATGGTAGCCGAATAAATGCATCCTTTAAATCTCCAACACGTAGTGGGTAAATTGGTTCTAAGAATGGCCGACCTAAAGATGTTAATCGTATTAAATGGGCTAATAGAAAACAAAAACATAGAACAATTCCGATTAATCCCCATAACTGAGAGAAGATAAGAAATGGAAAACGAATGATACGAATTGTATTACCCATCGTATAAACGGGTGTTGTAAAAGATGCTAATGCAGCCAGTGCAACCATAATCAACAATACATTACTCGTAAGACCTGCTTCAACAGAAGCAGTTCCTATAACGATACCGCCCACGATACCGATTGTTTGACCAACTTTTGCAGGAAGCCTTGCTCCTGCTTCCCGAAGGAGTTCTATGACGATTTCTAAAAACAATGCCTCTAGAATCGGTGGCAAAGGAACTTCACGCCTTGAGATAACTAAAGTGGCCAGTAGATCCCTAGGAATTAATTCATGATGATATGTTAGTACAGCGACATAAATCGGCGTTATTAATATTGAAAAGATGACCGAAAAAAGGCGAAGTAACCTAACAAAGGAAGCGATGTACCAGTTCAAGAAATAGTCTTCAAATGATGAGAAAAACTCAACAAGTGTAGTTGGAGTAATGATGGCTTGTGGTGATCCTTCTGAAAGCACCACTACCTTCCCCTCAACTAATACAGACGCAACCCTGTCAGGCCGTTCCGTTTCAAGCATTTGTGGGAAGGGTGAATTCGTATTATCAACAATCATTTGTGATATATAAGAGCTATCACTTATTTGGTCAAAGTCAATATCGCTAATTCGTTGTAATACAGTTTGTACATTTTCCTTCTCAACAATATCTTCAATATAAACCACTGCTACCTTAGTTTTTGATAATTTACCAACAGTCAGTTCCTTTACCCGTAATTCAGGCACAGGTAGTCGCTTTCGGATTAGGTTTAAATTGGTATCAAGTGATTCAACAAATGCCTCTTTTGGTCCAGTAACACTAAATTCCACTTCAGGGGAGTTGACTGATCTTTTTTCAAATTTCACTGCATCTACAAGTGCACAATAACCGTCACTTTTGTGAAATTGAATCATAATACTACCTTGTAAAATCTTATCTTCAATTTCCCTAGGATTTTTTGAAATCACAATTTCCTTATTTGGAATAATTGCTTTAAGGTCTCGAATTGAATAGACTTTCGCATAAAGTAAATAAGGTAGTATTTGTTCGTTAATGGTTTTTGTATCAATAATATTTCGTTGATAACAAATCCAATACGGGCGAATTGCTTGTTTATTGAATTGGCAAATGAAATCTTCTGATTTTCGAAAGGTTTGATATATTTCCTCCGTTAACCTTGGTTTCTTATCTTCCTTTTTGAACCAATTTGCCATTGCTATCACCCTTTTGCTTTTAACATGTTTCTTGAATTTCTACTTCTTTCCCTCCTGTTAGTTATTCCATGAAATGTATGGAAATTATGCATACTATTTCTTCTTACTTTCAATTTATTGGAATGAAAGTAAGGCATGAAAGTATGTTGTAAGCAAGATACTAAGAGGAAAGTGCAAGTGCCTGCTTATTGGCGACAAGCATAAGACAAGCCACTGACAGAAGGTGCTTTTACCTTCCGAAGAGACTCGAATGAACCTGAGAGCCAATGCGGCCAGGAACTAGACAAGAAAAGTGTGGTTGAGGTGATATATCAATGTGGAATAAAAAGAGACTTGCAATAGTAGCATTAATAATTGCTGTTGGGTTATCGATTTTCGTTTCTTTTAGATTATTTGACAATAATGGGGATCAAGCTAATTCAAAAACATCTTCAACTCATAGCGCTCTCCACCCATTAAAAAATGAAACAATCGATACGTCCCCACAGGTGATGAATGTAGACTCCATTCAACTGTACAACAATGTGCAAAAGCAATTAGATAACCATGAAGAAATCGATGTAATTGACCATAACGGCAAAGAGAAAAGCCATTACCATCATCACCAAGTTATTGTTGATTTTAAACATCTTTTAAAGAAGGATGAAATTAATCAAATCGAAAAAGATATCGAAGGAAAGCTACTTCGCAAACTAGATTCTTCTTATATTTTTGAATCAAATAACATGAAAACACCTGAGATGATTTCTTATTTCGATAGAAGGAAGGACGTTGAGTTTGCCGAGCCTAACTATATAATGATGCAAAATCAGCAAGCACCAAATGACCTCCTTTATAACGATTTCCAATGGAATCTACGTATGATTGATTCCGAAAATGGCTGGGGTATAACACAGGGATCAGATAAAGTTAAAATAGCCATAATTGATACAGGGGTAGATTTGGATCATCCCGACTTAGTGAACCGAATTACGGAGGGTTACAACATCCTAAAAGACAATAATGTCCCAGATGATGACAACGGGCATGGTACACATGTTGCCGGAATCATTGCTTCGCAAACAAATAATCACGAAGGAACTGCAGGAGTCACGTGGTTTAACCCTATTATGCCAATAAAAGTAATGGGCTCAGATGGATATGGATCAACCTTTGACATTGCTCGTGGTATCATTTGGGCAACTGATCATGGGGCTGATGTAATTAATCTTAGTCTTGGTAATTACCAAGGATCAAAATTGCTGAAACAAGCAGTTGATTATGCATATAGACATGACGTTGTGATGGTGGCTGCTTCTGGCAACGATAATTCAAGCCAACCGAGCTACCCATCTGCGTACCCACAAGTATTAAGTGTTGCAGCTGTTGATTTAAACGGTGATAAAGCAGAATTCTCCAATTATGGAGATTATATCGATGTCTCAGCACCAGGAGTGACAATACCGAGCACTTATATTGATGAGCAATATGCTGCATTGTCTGGAACTTCAATGGCAGCACCACATGTTGCTGCGCTGGCTGCCTTAATGCGCTCCATTAATCCAAACCTTTCTAATAAAGAAATCATGGAGATGATCAAGGGAACAAGCCTAGATCTTGGTAAAGCGGGGAAAGATATTTATTTTGGCGAGGGATTAATCGATATTGTTCAAGCTCTCGAAAAAGCAAAAGTAGGAACCAGTTAATTGTTGATCAGTAGTAAATAACCGTGAAAAAGTGGGGCTTCCCCACTTTTTTCTTTTCACATTCATATTACATCCGATTATGGATACGATAAAAAATGGAAATCCAATAATGGAAATTTTGTTAATGGAGGGAGGACATTGTCGCAAACTAGAACTCAACAACGAAGTGAGTTTCGTCTCATCATAGCTGCCTTCCTACTTATCGTCATTTTTGTATCTCCTTATTTTATCCTTGGTGAGAATGCTCATCTACGAGTTCACGACAACTTAGATTCGAATCTTGCATGGTATAAGGTTCTTTCAGAAAGCAATCAAATGCTCGGGTCAGTTGATGCCACAATCCCTCAAATTATTAATGGTAATCTTCAACGAGGTGCATTTGGAACCGAATTTAGCGGAATTGTATGGCTACATGCCGTTTTTCCACCAATGATTGCCTATGGACTGAGCCAGTTTATCACGAGAATCTTTGCGTTTTTAGGCATGTATTTATTACTAAGAAAGCATTTTCTCACTCGTCATGAATGGTCTTGGATTCGTGTTGGGGTTTCACTAGCCTTTGCCTTAACACCTTTTTGGCCGTCTGGAATGCTGAGTACACTCGGGATGCCACTTGCCTTATGGGCACTCCTAAATATCCGAGCTGGGGAGAAATCATGGGTAAACTGGTTGACACTGACCTTACTTCCCTTTTATGCGAGCATTGTTCTTGGATTTTTCTTTTTTATAAGCGCAATGGGGATTTTATGGCTGATCGATTGCTTCCGCGGCAAGGGTTTGAACCTTCGCTTTTTATGGGCACTCATCTATTTCACATTCATTTTTATGGTAGTTGAATATCGTCTTGTATACTCCTTTTTATTTATGGATGAACCAAATAGTCGGGATGAATATTTTCATGCACGATTATCATTTTTACGTGCTCTCCGTCTATCTCTAAAAAATTATGTACTTGGTCATACCCATGTAATGAGTGTTCATGGCTTGGTTATTTTGCCAGTTACCATACTTGCATTGAATGTTGTTATCATGAAGAAAAAATGGAAACAAGAGAAAGTTTTCCTTTTCTTACATGTTCTTAATGCTGTATTGTCCGTTTGGTATGCCTTTTGGTTTTATAAGGGGTGGGTTCCTTTAACGGAACGATTTCACTTTTTAGACACCTTTAATTTTGCAAGATACCATTTTCTAAGGCCTTTGGTTATTTATGTTTTGTTTGCTATTTCGTTAAAAATTTTATGGGAATACCGGAGTGGATGGAAGCGTGCTAGTTTGTTATTCTTGGCAGCACAGCTAGTAATTGTGGCTTCTTTTAATGAAGAAATTGTTTATAATAACAAGCCTTCTTTTCAGCAATTTTTTGCGGAGAAACAATTCGAGGATATCAAGGACTATATTGGCTTGCCACAAGAGGATTATCGTGTAGCCAGTATCGGTCTTCATCCCGCTATCGCTCAATTTAACGGGTTTTATACACTCGATACATACAATAATTTTTATCCCCTTTCTTATAAACATCAGTTTCGGGAAATTATCGCCAAGGAGTTGAAAAAGGACAAGAAACTGCGACAATATTTTGATGAATGGGGTGGCCGGTGCTACATCTTTTTAGATGAACTTGGCAAGCACTATATGTTTAAAAAAACGTCGAAAAAAGAGATTAAGAAAATGGAACTAAACATGCAAGCATTTTATGACATGGGTGGTCGGTTTATCATTTCATCTCTGCCTATTCAAAACGCAGACAAAAATCATTTAGTCCTTGAAGAGACTTTCGATTCTTCAGAATCTGCATGGAGGGTTTATTTATATCGAGTTTCGATTGATTAAGGAATATCCCGTATAGAAGGGTTTTCTGCAAATTGGTCAAGGAAAGTATTGGGACACAAGTGTTCTTTAATTAAAAGTTTGTGTCGGAATCATGGGCTGATTTGGACTTATTAGGATCGGTTGGCTATTGCCTGTGTCGCAATCAGGGGTTCATTCCGACACAAAGGGAACGGCGTGACATGCTCTGTGTCGCAACCAAGGGCTCTTTCCGACACTAGGCGAACGGAAGGACATACTCACTGTCGCAATTAGGGGCTCTTTCCGACACAAGCGAATGGAGTGACATGCTCTGTGTCGCAATCAAGGGCTTATTCTAACACAAAGCGAACGGGGGGACATGCTTTGTGTCGCAATCTTACAATCATTTCAATAACACAATTGATCTGGTTGGACAGGACTCTTAAATATCAACCAATTACTACCGTTTAACCTCTCAATTTAGATTTTTGCCAATAACAAGGTTTCAATAAACATTATAACCAAACTTTTCTTAAGGGGGATTCATCATGAACATACCTTTACTTACAATTGTTGTCCCTTGCTATAACGAAGAGGAAGTTCTTCCTGAATCAATGAAACAACTTAGAGCCCTTCTGGATGATCTTATCGAGGACAAGTTAATTTCCGAAAAAAGTAGACTCTTATTTGTTGATGACGGAAGCAAGGATCAAACATGGTCAATCATTTATAAACAAGGCCTTGTAGATAATAAAATAAAAGGGTTAAAGTTATCCAGAAATGTTGGCCACCAAAATGCCCTACTAGCAGGATTGTTTTCCGCAAAGCGTCAGTCAGATTGTCTCGTCTCCATAGATGCCGATTTACAGGATGATATTGAGGTCATACGTCAATTTCTACATCGCTTCTCGGAAGGCTATGAAGTTGTTTATGGTGTACGTAAAGAACGAAAGACTGATACTTTCTTTAAGAAGCATTCTGCACAAGGGTTTTACAAGTTAATGAAATTCATGGGTGTTAACCTTGTCTATAATCATGCCGATTTCCGCTTACTGAGCAGGCGGGCCGTGGATGCGCTCGAACAATTCGATGAAAGTAACCTATTTTTACGAGGAGTGGTTCCTCTAATCGGCTTTCAATCTACATCTGTCTTCTATGACCGTAAAGAACGAATGGCTGGGGAAACAAAGTATCCATTACAAAAAATGCTCTCCTTTGCTCTCGATGGGATTACATCGTTTAGTGTAACTCCGATTCGCTTAATTTCATTAATGGGGCTGCTTTCATTCTTTGTTAGCTTATTTTTTGGGGGTTACTTTTTTTACTTGAAATTTAGTGGACAAACCCAGACAGGCTGGACTTCCCTTATTACCTCGATTTGGTTAATTGGTGGATTGCAGTTAATTGCTTTAGGCTTTATCGGAGAATATATCGGAAAAATCTATAAGGAAACAAAGCGTCGGCCAAAGTTCGTTGTCGATATCGACACGTTCAATCTAGCAATACCTGAGGAAGAACCAGAAGCTCCGAAAGAGGGTGGACACTTGATTGATTACAGCCCATTATCTGAAACCAACTAACACATTCATCCGCTTTCTCCTAGTTGGACTTATGAATACCATTGTTGGACTATCAAGTATTTTTTTATTTTTGCATGCGGTAGGTCTCTCTTACTGGCTTTCAACTTTCCTAGGAAATTCAGTTGGTGCGATCGTCAGTTATCTCTTAAACCGACGCTTTACATTTAACAGCAATGCCACATTTGGAAGAAGCATCCCTTTATTTATTTTAGTCATTCTGAGCTGCTATTTTCTTTCCTATTCAGCAAGTAAATTCATAGTAGGTTTCATTTTACTACCCTACACAAACGAAATAGCTGTCTTGCTTGGAACAGGACTTTACACAATGCTAAACTACTTCGGACAAAAGCATATTGTGTTTGCGGGACAGAGGGACAAGTCCCTCGTCCCACAAAAAAAAAGCACTTTTGATTAAGTGCTCTTTTTTATGTTTTTTATTGTTTTTCGTAGATAGACAAGGCTAACGCCAAAAAACAGGACCATTAGGATGGCTGGTACTGGAACCTTAGGATTGATATTTGCTGGATTGATTTCAGCGCGGGTATTTAACGCTTCCTTTGGGATATCCATTTTCATCTGTTTTGTTGCAAGAAGTCGGCCATCATCCCCAAGTACCTGTAATACACCTTGGTCGTTCATCGCAAGTTGAACTTTTTCATTTTTCATTTGTTTAAATTTCAGTGGCTTGTTCAAATGATAGCTTTCTTTTTTGTCACCGATAAAGGATTTATCTGCAGCTACTTCTTTTATCTCAAAATTTTCAAAGCCGTAATCTAAAAGCTCAATTGTATCCTCATAAGCAATTTCATTTCGATCTGCTTTTAATACAATCGCTATTAAAGACATTTCACCTTTTTCCGCAGTAGTTGAAAGAGTGAATCGCGATTCCTGGACAAAGCCTGTTTTTCCACCTGTGATTCCTTCATATGGGATTTCACCTCTAAGCATTAAATGGTGGCTATAGAGAGTTGTATCCCAGCTTTCACCATTCCAGGCTAATTCCTTCGTTCCAAAAATCTCACGGAAAAGTGGATTTTCCAAAGCATATTTCGTTATTAAAGCAAGGTCATATGCAGTTGTATAGTGATTTTCATCAAATAGACCATGTGGATTAGTAAAATGGGTCTGTTTGACACCCACTTTCGTTTGCAGGTATGAGTTTAAGGATTTAGCAAATTTCTCCACACTTCCATCAAGATGCTCCGCAATTGCAACACCAGCATCGTTGCCGGAATTAATCAGCAGCCCTTGGATAAGATGTTTTAGGGTAACCTTTTCCCCTTCTTCCAGGTAGACGCGAGTTCCACCCGTTTCATAGGCATTTTCAGTAACTGTGACAATATCGTCTAAATTTCCTGTTTCAATTGCATAAACAGCAGTTGCTATTTTCGTTAAACTTGCAGGATATAATTTCGTATCACTATTTTTCTGATATAGAATTGAACCTGTATTTGCATCTAGTAAAATGACTGAATCACTCTTTATCGTTGGTGCATCAATTTGTTGAGACATTTGAGCAAAAGCTTGAAAAGGCGCAACAAAAGCCATCACAACTACTAGAACCAAAATCATATAAAGCTGCTTCATTTCATTTCTCCCTTTTGGACTTAATGGACATATTTCGTTGCCCCAATATTGTATTATCTATTAAATAGGACAAGAAGTGAGTCACCTCGTCCCACGATTTTACATTTACAGGTATTCGAAAGTCAAATTGATTTTTTGGCGGCATCTAAAAAAGACACTCTGCGTATATTACGCAAAGCGTCTTTTTGTATTCTTATTTATGATAGGTGTAAATGGAGCTCCATTCATGAATCAACTGGGTTGCCAATAGGTTATCTTTGGCGTACTTTTCAGCTTTAATCAAGAGTTCTTTTTCGTCCACTTTCCCTTCAAAGTCGGGATTTACTTTGTAGTATATAAATGTGATTTCTTCATTTTGTCGAAAACGAACAAATGCCACAAAATCTTTCTCTTTATATACGGAATAAAAGTAATCACTAGCTATCCCAAACAACTCAAAATCTGTCCAATTGGCGACCTTAAACCGTTCCGCCTCGGACATTGGGACAAAGTGTAAATCTATCTTAACATCTATAAAAACGTCCTTAAGTGTAAAATGTTCAACGACTATCACCGTATCTTCATTCAGTTCGTAACCATCCATTTGTAGTGGTTTCTCCCAGCTGAAAATATGATCCTCTATAAATTCATCAAGCGTGGAATTTTCGCCCTGCGCGATTCTTCTACCCACATCACCTTGAATTTCACCAAATCGTATTTCATAAAAATCGGTAATTTGGATGTTTGCCACATGTTCATTCCGCTTCGTAAAAGCTTGTATGATATCGCCTTTTTCGCTTTTTTCTTCATCTGGCAATTGATCATACCAAACCTTTGGGGTACAGGTGACTGTCTTCACACCACGTAGTACTTCTTCAAGAAGTCTTTCATCATATTCATCTCTACCCCAAAAATCGATTCGTTTCATTCAAATCACCTCTTCCATTACTTGAATTATATAATGGATGGTTTGAAATGAACAACAAAAAACTCGGTAAGCCTACTATAGATGTTTTAAAAAAGGCTTTTTCTAACAGATTGTTGTTTTTAAATGTAGGGTGATTTCCGCTCCTGGCACTCGCTTTCCGCGGGCGATCCACAAGCCTCCTCAACGAAATGTGAAGGCGGCTTGCACAGAAACGAGAAAATTGGCCGACTAAAGCGCCACGTCCTGTGGCGAAGTCGGCACTAGCACGTCCTGTGCGTCGGAGACTCCGACAAAGAGGCGTATTTTGCCTCTGAAGGAGGAGTTGAAATTTCTCGAGTTTCTAGCCGCTGCAACTGGACAAGTCGTTATGTCGCAGCGGGGTCTCTTCTTTCTCGCTATTCCCGCAGGACGTTGAATTTGCTTCCTTGAACATACATCTAACGAAGAAAATGCCAGCATTTTCGAGGATCTCGTACCATCAATGAAATCAGTGAATGGACAATAATAACCCCTTGCATAATCGGATCAAAAAGCAACAAAGTTTATGATAACAGCCTTAAAAAATGAGAACAAACAAATCTCCTTATATTCACTGAAAAATGTCACTCTTTTAACATTCTTTTCAATACATTAAAAAGGTTAGTAAGACACAAATTAAGAAAGGATTTTTGAAAGGGAAGGCCTTTTGAGAATCCACAAAAATTCGTCTGGGAGGGTTCCGAATGCAAAACAACAACAATCAACAAATTCCAGCACAGGCTCAAGCTGCACTTAATCAAATCAAACAAACAGCTAAGCAGTTGGCTCAAACAGAGCAAATGAATGCACAGCAGTTCCAACAAAGCTCACCACAAGTGCAACAATCTGCCCCTGGATTTGCTGGACGTGAATTGAATGCTGCTCAGCAGTTAAATCAGATAGAGCAGTCCGCACAGCAGCTCCAACAATCTGTTGGGCAACAACAATTCACTTCAACCGGTTCCTCTTTCAGTACCGAATTTGCTAGCGAAACGGATGTTGCTGAAGTTCGTAAACAGAACCAGCAGTCCCAGGCTAATAAAAATCGCTAGTACACCTACCAATAAAAATACCCTCACACCTGTGAGGGTATTTTTAGCAAGTTAACTGGCTAAATTTCCTACTTCAGGCCTTACATTATAAGAGGCAAACTACTCATACTACAAAATGAAATATTAAGAATGGAGATGAACGAATTGGGAAGGACAAAGCGTGGAAATGCAAATGCACAACGAAATAATAATGCAAAAAAAGGAAATAGAATTAGTGAAGAGCTTGTTGAATTCGCATCCTATACGGAAGTAGAGGCAGAAAAACAAAACGTTCAAAAGAAGAAAAAGAAATAATCAACTTAGGCCAGGGGTTTCCTTTCCTTGGCCTTTTCTATATCATCTATTCTGTGATATAATTACCTTGAATTCAAGATAATTTATTTTATTGGGGGAATGGGCATGCAATTACTAGGCTTACATCATGTTTCGTTACTTACTGGCAAAGCGGAGCGAAACTTTGAATTTTATACAAAAGTATTAGGAATGCGCCTAATCAAGAAAACAGTTAACCAAGATAATACGCAATCCTACCATCTTTTCTATGGAGATGCAAAAGGAAATCCGGGGACCGAAATTACATTCTTCGATATACCTGGGCTTGGACGAACACACCCTGGAGTTTCAAGCATTTCTTCTACTTCACTACGTGTGAAGTCATCTGAATCCTTGCAATTTTGGAAAAAGCGTTTAGCAGAGTATCACATTTCAACTGAAGAAATCACGAAGCGAGCTAGTCGTGATACTATGGCATTTCAAGACTACGAAGGCTCAAGAATCATTCTTGTTGCAGATAATAGCGAAGCGGGAGTTCCTGCAGGTGAACCATGGGAAATAAGCGGTATCCCAGCTGAACATGCGATAATTGGGCTTGGACCAGTCACATTAACCGTTGCCAACGCTGCACCTACCGTGGAAATTTTGACAGATGTAATGGGCTTTCGGAAGGTTGGCAGCTACCCATCGCTTGCAGGTGATTATCCTGAAATCCTAGTCTTTGCAACTGGTGAGGGTGGATCTGGAGCCGAACTCCATATTGAAACACGACCTGATCTACCAAAAGAACGTTTGGGTCGTGGTGGTGTGCACCATGTGGCCTTCCGCATTCCGAACGATGAGGAATATGAAGATTGGGTTACAAAAATAAAACAAACACGCCTTCCCAACTCCGGTAAGGTAGACCGCTATTACTTCAAAGCATTGTACTTCAGAGAACCAAATGGTATTTTATTTGAGCTCTCAACTGACACTCCTGGGTTTGATATAGATGAACCATTGGAAACGTTAGGAGAAAAACTTGCACTTCCTGCATTTTTAGAACCAAAGCGAAGTGAAATTGAATCAAATTTACGACCGTTGGAAATCTAAATGAAGATAGCCCCTAAAATATTTAAAGACTAGGGGCTTGTTTTGATTTTCACCAGAAAATCTGCTGATACGCCCAATTTATTAAAAAGGCAAATATCCCAGCAGTTATATTGAACCATCCTAGAAACGTGCTTATCTTCTTTTCTTTTTGCATGTTCTTAGTTTTATATCCCTTCACATCAAACATGAGTATAAAGACCCCAGTCATGACACATAGTACAACTACGTAATTTAAATACCCAATAAAGATCATATAGTACTCCTTCGGTACGATTAGGCTATTTTGCCTTTGTACCCACTCTTCGAATTTTTGTTGTACAATGAATATCAAAGGTTAAATCCTTGTATACTTCACGCCATTTCTCTTTTGTTTGAATCTTTTTATTCCAGTAAGCAGGTTGTTTTGCTCGGAAGTATTCACCAAATCCAAAAATATCTGATTGTTCATCCTGCATTTTCTTAATTAACCTATTGGTTCCTTCAATTACTCCCTTTGTAGCCTCTTCCTCGATTTTTCGAACAATTTCCGCATTGTTTAAATCGATTCCAACCGCTCCTTCGGCGATTGTACTTTCATAATGAATCTTGATGACAAAATGAGGTTTCCCGTTTCGTAGGGTTGGTATTATTGATGTCCTGCGATGTTCTGCCCGCACAATCACCTTAACATCTGTATCAGGTACTTTAACAAAGACCTCATAACCACCTCTTTTCTCTCCTGTTACAGCCATAAATAAGCCTATTTCAACTGGTTCTGTACGACCTATCATTCGATCATCTTTAAAATACGCTAAACCGGAAATTTGTATATTATCCTCTTTTTTCAATTCAAGATATGGAAGAAACGTATCTTGCCCTTTGCTTTGTAGCCTTGTCCAAAACAAACCGATAAAATCTTCCGGAAATGTACCTAATCTAACAGCATTTTCGACCATTGCAGATAAATATAGAGTAGGGACCCGCTCTAGTTTTGGTGCCACCTCCATAAATTTTTTCGCTTCCCCTTTCGATACCACCATCCAAGCAGTCCTTCTAATCTCAGGATTTCTTCGAAGATAATCGTTAAACCTTTTTACCCCATCCTTCGCAACTTCTTCACTAATGACAATGGTCCGTAGGTGGCCAAAAAAAAGCCGGTCAGCCACTTCTTGTTGAAGCACAGCTATCGTGTCATCTAAGGTATATCCCACTACACTGATTACCCAAAGTGGATTTTGATCTACTCCAGCCCCACCCGTTTGCGGTCCCAGTGGAATTCTTCCTGGAACAGCAATTTGAGCACTTAATCTAATTAGTCCTTCTTTCGGCTTTGGAAATTGATTTCCTAAACCTGTTATTTGAGCAAGGTCTGCACCGTCTGCATCATCAACCTTATCAATTGAAATACCTAAAACCGTCGCTCGTTGTTCAATGTCATCACTATCCCAGCAACCTGTTAAGAATAGACCAGGCACCAAAGCGATAAGTATAATTTTTAAACAAGTTTTCCAACTATGCTTTGATACTCCCACTTTTTTTCACCTTTTTCTTTACAAGGTCTACACTAACTAACAACAAAGGATAACCCACTGTTAGAATCAGTCCTAATCTACCAAATATTTCAATTACATCGTATAAATGCAATATATTTTGTGGAATCATCGCAATCACGAAAACAATCGGCAAAATAAAAAAGGAAAGCATTTTATGATCACGTAATCCAGCCATCTGGCTAATCGAATGAACCGTGAACATATAACTAGAAAACAATGTAGTGAATACAGCTATTACCCACACAGATAAAAAAACAATATCTAATCTCTGAAGAATATTACCTGGTATTGAGGTCGTACGAGCTAATTCAAGGGTCGGCCATAGAAGGTTCGTTATTTCAACAGGGCCAAACACCGCAACAGTTGCAATTACAATTAACAAGTATAAACCACCAGCAATAACCATTCCCCAAATACTAGCCTTGAACGCTTTTCGTGGATGCCGCATAAAGGGAATAATCATTGTAAAAATAAATGAACCCTGAAATAATGCCGCAATGGTAAGGCCTCCAACTAAGTAACTTCCAGGTTCATTTCCTACTACCGGAAGTAAATATAAGCTATTTGCGTTTTTTAAAGACAAAGCAACGATGATTAAAGCAGGTGCCAAAATAAACGGGACATAAAAATTATGGATATAAGCAAAGACATTCATGTCATTCCTTGTAGACAGTGCCGCGAGTATCAGCATCACAATTACAGTCACTTCTAGCGGAGTTTGCTTTAAAATGGCAGTAATAACTACAGCTCCAAACTCCCTCGAAGTTAATCCAGTTAATATTGCAAAAAAGAGAATGATAACAATGTTCGGCACCCTACTTAACCACTTCCCCAGGATGTCTTCTCCATACAAAATAATAGATTTCCTCGGGTGACGAATTCCAAGAAATGTAATCAATCCAAGCCCAGTAGATGCTATCGCTATACCAAATAATGTTACAAGCGGGGCACCTGTATCCGCTGTCCGAACTGCAAAGAGTGGAAGTGCCAATAATCCCACTCCAATTATGGTACTAATTAGAATCGTTGTTGCTTGAATGACTGTTATCTCGCGTGGATATTCCACTAGACTTGTCCTCCTCCCATTTTTCATTCCCAACCATTACTGGATCCAAAGTGTTACTTGTTCCCTTTTTAGATTCTCCCTTTGTTTTTCCTAAACGATCAGAGTTTTGAGAATGTAGCATTTGTGGCCTTTTTGGCATCCACCAGAATGGTGCTCTAATAATGACATCCTTTAAACCCTGGAAATTACCAGGAGTTACTGGGCTCATGTAAGGGACTCCGAAGGATTTTAACGAAAGCATATGATTAAAAATGAAAATTACGCCAATAACAACTCCATAAAGTCCAAAAAAGCCCGCCATTATGACAATTGGAAATCTAAGCATGCGTAGAGCAAACGCTGCATCATATGCGGGAGTAGCAAATGAACCAATCGTAGTCATCGCAATTACAACAACTGTTATTGGACTTGCAATTCCCGCTTCAACCGCGGCTTGCCCGATAACAAGTACCCCTACAATGGAAAGAGCCCCGCCTACCTGCTTAGGTAGGCGAACAGTTGCTTCACGGAGGATCTCCATCGCGACTTCAATGATTAATACTTCTACCACTGCAGGAAATGGTACACCTGCACGTCCACCCGCAACGGCTACAGCAAACTCTGTAGGAAGCAACTCTGGATTAAACGAGATAAACGACACATATAGAGATGGAAAAATTAAAGAAAAAACTAATGCAATCATACGTGCAATTCGTACAAAACTACCCATTAAAAATCGAGAAGAGTAATCCTCAAAGGTTTGATAAAATTGATTAAATACAACCGGAGCAATGATCGAGAACGGTGATCCATCAACTAGAATAGCCACTCTTCCTTCTAGAATACTACCTACTGTCTTATCTGGGCGTTCTGTACTTTGAATCTGTGGAAAGGGAGACATATGATTATCTTCTATAAATTGTTCGATATAGCCTACATCCAAAATGGCATCAATATCAATTTTCCCTAAACGATCCTTCACTTCTTTTACTAAGTCATCAGTTGCAATCCCTTCAAGATAACAAATGGCTGTGGTAGATTTTGATATGCGACCTATTTCCATAATTTCAACGCGAAAGTCAGCAGTTTTTAATCGATTTCGCAATAATGCTATGTTCGTTTGTAATGATTCAATAAAACCCTCTCGCGGTCCTAATATAACCTGTTCTGTTTCTGGCTGAGAGATTGATCGTTTTTCAATATTCTTTACAGCAAATTGAATACCAGAATTAACCCCATCGATAAAAATAAAAGTTTCTCCGCGTAATAGCGCGTTTATGATATTTTCAATACTATCTTCTTTTTTTATTTCAGTATGAAACATGGCCTCATTCAAAATGAAATCCAACACATTTGTTACTGTAAGCTTTTCAAGGTCTGTTTGAACTGGAACATACATTAGTGGCTTCATAATGCCACTGTTAATTGCGTTTTTATCAACAATACTAGAGAAATAAATAATCGCCGCATTAAATTTACCGTACATTTGAAACTTTCGACAAAAGAAATCAGCGTTTTTCCCTAATAGATTTTTCAGTAATTCAATCGTGGTATCAAGGTTTCTACCCAGCTGATCTGTTGGCAGTTCTTCAACCAATTTATGGGGAATCATATTGTCATTTGCTGTCGCAGCTGGTTGTTTTGAAAGTTTTGTACTTCTTCGTTTCGGACTTCTCTTTATAGTAGACCAAGACATTTCGATACCTCTTTCTATCAAATACGCCTTGGCGTATTTGCGCCCGATTTTTTTTAGGCCCACACGATGTGTATCACAAAGACGTTGCCCCAGGACGTAGCGTTCTTAGTCTTTTGATCCTACACTTGAAAAATATCCTTCGAAAAATCGTGACATCCGCCGGAGGCTTTAACTTTATACAGCACTTGGATAAACTCCAAAACATTTTTATTACTCTTTTTTCAATAAAACCCCACTTAGAGAAGTAGAACATGCTGTTTAAAGTTAAAAGAGACATTTTTATATATAATCCTCCATAAATGGTATTTTATTCTTGTAGGAATATTTTGTATGGGATAAGGGAGTAAGGGGCGAGATAGTTTGGCGAAAGTGCGTTGCTATAGGCAATACAATAAATAAGATTTTAAACGCAAATAACCCAAGATTGGTGTCTTCGCAACACAATCTTGGGTCTTAGATCTGTTATTACGCAATTACATACATTAACACGCAATCAAAAAGAAACTACCCAATCTTAGATTTGTTTCTTATACCACTTTGCTGCTGCAGCAACCTCTGTGCCAGTCAGCATATGTCCATTATTTTCCCAATGTACCTCAACGTCTGCGTTTGCTTTCTGTAAAAGGTCTTGTAGGTCAATGGTTTCCTGTGCTGGACAAATTGGGTCATTTTTACCTGCTGTTATGAAGACAGGTGTACCAGTAAGGTCGGGTAACTCTATCCCTCTTCTTGGTACCATTGGATGGTGCAGAATGGCCCCTTTTATGGCATTTTTGTAATGGAACAGTAGGCTTCCAGCAATATTTGCTCCATTTGAATACCCTATTGCAACAATATTATTTCGATCGAATGAGTAAGTTGCTGCAGCCTCGTCGAGGAACTCATTTAATTCTTTCGTACGGAAAATTAGGTCTTCCATATCAAAAACCCCTTCGGCTAAGCGACGGAAAAAACGTGGCATGCCATTTTCAGATACATTTCCTCGTACACTTAATACGGATGCATCTTCATCAATATGTGGTGCTAATGGCAATAAATCTGACTCCGTTCCTCCTGTACCATGTAATAGCAGAAGTGTTGGTTTTGTTTTATCATTACCTTCTCGGAAAATATGCTTCATCGTATTCCTCCTAAACAAAATGCTTGTTCTAGTATCTCCTAACGAGAACTTAATAATAGAAAAATTATCTTTAATTCAAGATAATATACTAGAATCTATTTGTCAAACCGCAAGCATATAACAAGGACAAGTCTCATATCTTTTTATATACGTTACTAGGGAGGGACGATATGAGTCAAAAAATCATTCTACCATTCATCATACTTACATTATTAATAGGATGCTCCTCACCTTCTAGAGATGCTTCAGACCTATATAGTACCCTTGATCAAAATCTTTCAAAAAAGGATCAGGATATTTTAGAAAGTCTTCAAAGTCATGTTCAAAAATTTACTCAACTTAATAAGGAATTAAATATGCTTTTAGAAGAAATGAAAAAAGAGGATGAATTAGAGGCAGCAGTTGAAACCATGCAAATTGCGAATGAGGAAGCGATGTACATTTTTAATCTAATTGAGCTTGATGATAAACCGAGTAATAAAAGTTTGTACGAGTTAAGAGTTCGCATTCAAGCGTCGATTGAACGATATATGGAAGGCATGAATACTCTGCTTCAGGGGATCATAAATGGGGATTCAAACAAAACAGACGAGGGTTATGATCAGATCAAATCCATTAACAAAGAGTTTGATCAATTATTATCCTATATGGAAGGTTGAATTGTCAAAGAATAGAAATTTTCATTTAACCAATACTACCCATATATGAAGTATTGGGGAGGGTGCCTCATGGAGAAACATAATATTCGTTTATCCAGTGCTGAAATCAGTGGATTATGGACGACTTTAATACAGGCCAGTATGACGATTTGTTTGATTAAATATTTCCTACACCACTTAAAAGATGAAGAAATTAAACCGCTATTAAATGAATCTTTTCAAATATATAGTGGGCAAATGAAAGAGATAAAGCAAATATTTTCGGATGAGAACATACCATTACCTGATATATTTTCGGATGAGGATATTAATTTGTCAGCACCACCACTGTTTTATGATCCTTTTTCTTTAACCTTTGTTTATTCTATGAGTCGAATGAATATGATCAATTTTAGCTTTATAACTTCAAGTGTGGCTAGAGAGGATATTCGATTATTATTTTCTAAATGCTTATCAGATGCTACAACACAATATAATAAAGCGACTGAGTTAATGCTTAATAAAGGATTGTATGACCGACCGCCTATGGTTGTCTATCCTACTGAAAACGAATATATTGAAAAGAAAAGTTACTTAACAAGATTAATCGGTGATAAAAGGCCATTAAATGTCTTGGAAATCACGGATATGTTTTTTAATATCGAACGAAATTATTTTGCGATTGTTCTTTGCATGGGATTCCTGCAGGTAGTAAAGGATAAAGAAATCTTTGACTTTATTAGTGAAGGAAAACAAATATCAGAAAAACAAGTTACTTTTATTAATGACCTTCTAAAACAGGAAAATCTAATGGGAACAACGTCCATTCCAATGGAGGTAACAGGTTCTACGGTTTCACCATTTTCTGATAAACTCATTGTTACACTCTTTCATGCTCTAAATAGTATCGATATTACTCTGCTTGGACATGCCCAAGGATTATCCATGAGGGCAGATTTGGTTGCATTTTACTCAAAAACCATTGGTGAGATTTTCCTTTACGCTGCTAAAGGATTTGGTATTCTTGTTAATCGTAAGTGGATTCAAGAGCCGCCAGCTACGATTGATCGGCTTAAATTACAAAAACATTCAAAGTAAACGACGTGCCCATTCGCACGTCGTTTCGGCTTACCCATAAAAAATTTGAAACCTTTCCCACACTTCCTCTATATCGGTAAGATGTTTTTCAATTTCTTTCCGCTTCTTTCGACCTACTGCTGTTAATAAAGCATTAAGTAAACTTAACGGAGCAACAAATGAATCAATATACGATGGCATCTCACTTGGTGAACAAAGAACAATGTTTGCATATGGAATCAACGGAGAAAGACTCGTATCTGTTATCGCAATTACATTTGCGCCGCGGTCTTTGGCAAACGAAACCGCATCAATCGTATTTTTTGTATATCTTGCGAAACTCAGTCCGATTACAATATCCTCTTCATTGATTCGAAATAACTTTTCAGAAATTCCATTCGGGTTCCTTATTAATTCGGTGTTTTCGAATAATAAATCTAAATAAAACTCCAAAAAAGATCCTAGAGATACTGCACTACGATTTGCGACTATAAAGATTCGTTTTGCATTAATAATAGCCTCGACTGCTTGATGGAATGCCTTTATATCAAATTGGTCTGCCATCTTTTGAATCCGTTTAATTTCGGCCTGAAACATTTCATAAACAGCTTTATCCTCTGAATCATAAATATCCTCAGTAATCTTTAAACGTTCAACGGTGGTAAGCTGTCTTTTTACAGAATCCTGCATGGCTTTTTGCCATTCGGGATACCCACTATATCCTAGAAATGTGGAAAAACGGACAACAGTTGCCTCACTGACACCCGCCATTTTAGCTAGCTGTCCAACAGTAAAAAATGGTACAGATTCCGTATTTCCTAATACGTATTTTGCAATTTTACGTTGTGATTTACTCATTTCAGGTAATTTATTCGTTATATTTTGATACACCTCTTGCATCTTATGAACCGATTCCTTTCACAATTTTAATCGCCTTTTCATGCATTCTAACAGTTTCTTCAATGTCTTTATCTGTATGGACAATAGACATTGAATATCGATTTAATGGTTTTGTATAAATCCCCATCTTTAATAATTCATAATCGACTTTTTCACGGAGTTTCATATCCGCTTTTAACAAGTCACGATAATTTCTAATAGGATGATTTGTATGGACAATATTAAAAATGCTTCCCATCCCAACAGTTTGCATTTCAATCCCATAAGAATGATAAAGTTTTTCGAGGCTTGAACGAAGGTTCTTCGTTTTTTGTAATAATCCTGGGTACACATTATCTCCCTCAAGAACTTTAATCGTCGCTAATCCCGCTGCTAATACAATTGGATGACCATTATAGGTCCCACTATGAAATAGCACATGATCTTTCTTTATAGCCTTTCCACCTGCAGATAATATATCTCCGCCTTTTGTAGGGTCCATTATCTCCATGATTTCTTGATGTCCACCTACTGCTCCAACTGGAAAGCCACCTCCTAAAACCTTTCCCAAAGCTGTAAGGTCTGGCTTTATTCCAAAAATAGATTGTGCACCTCCAAGCGTTAGGCGAAAACCGGTTTTAACTTCATCAAAGATTAAAACGATCCCAAGTTTCTGGGTTAGCTCCCTAAGCCCAACCATAAAACCCTCTTCAGCTGGGATAAATCCACCTTGAACAGGTTCAATAATTACAGCTGCAATTTTATCCTTGTATTTTCTCAATATTTGCTCCGTTGCTTTTAAATCGTTAAAAGGTAGAATTATTGTATTTTCGACGTGATGTGATGATATCCCTTTCGATTCTGGTACAGAGTTCGGCCTGTTTTCATCACCCGCTTCATCAATGGTGGGATTCACACTTACCAAAACCTCATTATAGCCTCCATGATAATGTCCTTCAAATTTTGCTATGGTTGCTTTTCCTGTATAAGCTTGTGCCAATCGAATCGTTAATAATGTAGCCTCTAATCCAGAGTTTGTATAGCGGACCATTTCAATACCGGGAAAATACTCAATTAATTTATTTGCCATTTCAACTTCTAATCTGTGTGGAGCACCAAAAACTGCTGTTCCTGCTGTGGTCAATTGATTATTTACAGCAGCCGTAACCTCTGGGTGACCGTGGCCAAGTAGAAGTGCTCCATAGCAAAGTAAATAATCGATATATTCATTTCCATCGACATCAACCAATCGACTTCCATTTGCTTTTTCCATAAAGATGGGATGAGGTGGAAAATATTTTATGTTTGCTGAAACTCCTCCAGGAATTACAGATTTTGCATTCGTAAATAAATTTGCAGACCCGATAACTTTTTCAGAAATATCACCTTTGTTAGATTGAATCAATGTCAATCGAAAAGCCCCCTCTAATGAAATTAATATATCATATTTAAAAATAAAGAAATATTAATTTCATTATAAAATGAGACAAGCTTTGAAGTAAATAGGTTATTCAGAGTAAACTCAATTTCTCTAAACATAGCAGAAAAAAAACCACCCTTTTCTAAACGGGTGGTAATAAATTAGTTAAAATACATCGTTGGTGCTTGAATATTTTCTTTAGGTCGGCGAGATTGAATAAATAGAATTGCAAATAATGCAATCACACCTGCAGCTCCAAAATAAATACTCGGTGACACAAGACTTAAGCCTGCAGCGAATAGAATAATTCTCTCCCATACAAATGCCTTGCGTATAAAAAATCCGATCATTGCTGTACTAATGCCAATCATACCAATGATTGCCGTTATGACAGAAATGACCAAGAATGGAACCTTGACGTCAATTAATAGCATTTGCGGATTGATGACAAAGATAAATGGAATAATATAGGCAGCTGTCGCAAGCTTTGTTGCTGTTACTCCCGTTGTAAATGGATTTGCCCTCGCTAAGCCAGCCCCTGCATAGGCGGCTAAGCAAACCGGAGGAGTAATGTCTGCTACGATTCCAAAATAGAAGACAAACATATGAGCTGCGAGTACTGGTACATCTAATCCAAGGATTAATGCGGGAGCAGCCATTGTAGCTGTAACAACATAGTTTGCTGTTGTTGGCAAACCCATTCCAAGGATTAAGCAAGCAATCATGGTAAAGAACAAAGTAAGGATTAAGCTTCCTCCACCCAATGCAATAATACCATCAGCAATACGTCCACCAAGACCTGTTTGAACAACTACTCCAACAATAATCCCCGCAGACGCACAGGCTGCGATAACCGGCAAAGCAACTCTTGCACCTTCCTCAAGTGTTTTAATGACACTTTTTAACGACATTCTTGTATCTTTACGAACAAGACTCACTAAAAATGAGACAAGAATCGCAAGCAATGCAGCACGCATTGGCGTCTTTCCTGTCAGTAATGTATAGAAAATAACGATAAGAGGAAGCAATAGGTAACCACGTTCAAGCATTAACTTCTTCGCTTTAGGTAATGTCTCCTTTGGAACCCCCACAATCCCAATCTTTTTAGATTCGAAGTGAACACCAAAAAATACGCCAAGAAAATAAAGGGCTGCCGGGATTATTGCAACCAACATGATTTGGCTATATGGGATATTTGTATAGGAAGCCATGATAAATGCGGCTGCCCCCATGATTGGTGGCATAATTTGACCACCAGTTGATGCAGAGGCTTCCGCTGCTGCAGCAAACTCTGGTTTATAACCTGCTTTTTTCATCATTGGAATCGTAAACGAACCGGAACCAACTGTATTTGCTACAGAGCTGCCCGAAACCATCCCCTGCATGGCACTTGCTACGACTGCTGCTTTTGCTTGACCACCCGTAAACCGACCAGTGATCGCAAATGCAATATCATTAAAAAATTGTCCAACACCAGTTCGAATTAACATGACACCAAATAATAAAAATAGAAAGATAAATGTCGAGGAAACTTGGATTGGCGTACTATAGATTCCTTTTGTCGTTAAATATAAATCAGTAACCAATGTATTCCAAGAAAAACCACGGTGAGCAAATAGTTTCGTAGGAATCAAGTTACCATACAATGCATAAAGAATGGCCACACTCGATACGATTACAATCGGAAGGCCAACACATCTTCTGGCCGCTTCAAGGACAAGTAATACTCCTAATGTTCCAACAATATAATCTGGGGTTGTATATCCGAATACAATTCGCTCTGAAACCAATTCCTCATAGAAAATAACATTATAATAGCCAACACCTAATGAAATAATGGCTAGGATCACATCGTACCAAGGAATTCCTTTTTGTTTACGATGAAGTCCCTTTTTAATTGGATAAAGAAGAAAGATTAATCCCAATGCTGTCCCTAGATGTATAGGACCCTGAATTCGAGCTTCAAAAGCACCGCGATACCCTGTATAAAGATGAAATAGCGTCAGGCCAACAGCCAAAACGAGTACAATCCATTTCCATTTTCCAAGATTCCTTCGATAGGTACTTTCCCGATCGTATTTTTCTAGGATCTCTTCTGCAGACACACTTTCTTTATTTTGAGTAGGCTCGTTCGAATCCCTCATCTCCTTTTTCTTCCACCAATTCATTCTTACCACCACCTGTAAATCTATTTTATTTGAAGAGTAGGACTTGTTAAAAAAAGGGCCAGAACACATAGTGTTAAGCCCTTCTTCTAATCAAATTCGCCTTGGCGTATATGCGCCCGATTTTAGGCCCACACGATGTGGGTCTTAAAGACGTTGCCACATGATGTGGCGTTCTTAGTCTTTGATCTTACTGCTCAAAATTGCATTTGTCCCCCACTTATAGAAGTAGGGGACTTCCGCTGAATAAAGATAAAGCTATTAATCTAGTATTCCAACTTCTTTATAGTACTTTTCTGCACCAGGATGAATTGGTAAATCTCCTAATCCACTAAGTGCGTTTTCTTTTGTCATGTGGGCTGCTTGAGCATGTGTATTTTCACTTGCGTTTTCCAGCATGACTTTTGCAAGTTGGTAAGCTAATTCATCATCCACTGTGTCTGTATTTGCAACAAGAACAGCGTATGCGGATACAACATTCGCATCCTCTTTTAACCATTCGTAAGAACCTGCTTTAATTGTATAGCCAGTGTATCCACTTGTTTCTTCTACCGTTTTTAATTCATCACCAGTTACCTCTAAGAACTTCACATCTCCAACTGAAGCTTGAAGCTCATCGATACCTGCATCTGGTAATCCAAGTAATCCGAATGAAGCATCAATTGTACCGTCTTGAAGTTTCGATTTTGCATCACCGAATCCTTCTTGGTAGGCATCATAATCGCCATCGTTGATTCCATAAGCGGCTAAAACCGCTTTTGTTGCAGTTTGTGTTCCACTTCCAGGAGGTCCAATCGCAATTCTTTTTCCTTTTAAATCTGCAATTGTCTCAACACCAGTGCTTTCACGTGTAATGATTTGAAGAACTTCAGGGTAAATATGCCCAATAAATGCGAAGTTTTCAACCTTCTTACCTTCGAAATCACCAGTCCCATTAAGTGCATTGTAGGCAGGTAGATTAACAGTCATTCCAAGGTCAAACTCACCATTTGAAATTTTGGCTAGGTTCTCAACAGAAGCGCCTGATTCTGTTGATGTCACGTTCACGTTATCAATATTCTTGTTCCATACATTCGCCATTTCGGCCCCAAGTGGAAAATAGGTCCCTCCTTGGCTACCTGTACCCATTAGAAGATCGACTGTTCCGGATTCAGCGCTGCTTCCTCCTTCATCATCCTTGTCGTCACCATTCGTGTTATCACTGCTACACGCAGCAATGAGTAAAACCAATGCTAGCAGCAAAGTTAGAAATGAGTACTTTTTCAGCATTTGCATTCCCCCTAGTTATATATTTATTATGTAGACCCCCAGAACGAGGTTTACTACCAAACTACTATTTTGTCTTAAATTGGTATATTTACCAATTACAAACCTATAAATCTAGGTTAACATAAATCGTCTCCCGTTTGCAAATTTTTTTTAATATTTCTTTAATACAATGGTAATAATACTTATTAAATATATATCCCTTATTTATTTATGCGTAAATCGTATGAAAAAATTATTTTCACCATTTTGAAACCTTTTTTCTTCTTTTTCGTAAATAAACTAATTCCACTTTTGGAGAGGATTAGGAAGAAAATCAGATTGTATACTATATACTGTATAGTACAATCAAAATGAAACTTTTTTTTAAGGGGGAACTATGTATGAAACGTACTGGTGAATTTGTTTTAACCATTATTGGAGCTTGTTTCTTTGTATTTTTAACTTTATTTGGAATTATGTTTGTAGGTCTTGGTGACAATAATGAGTTCACACAAGAAATGGAGAGTATTGCCGCAGAAGATCCAGCTCTTGAAGGAGTTGATATGGGAATCATTACAGATATGGTTACATCCGGAGGCTGGTATTTCATTATTGTAAGTATTTTAGCCATCATACTCGGAATTGTATCTTTATTTCTTCTTAAAGGGAATAAGCATCCAAAAGCAGCAGGGATTCTTTTAATTGTGGTTGCTGTACTTTCGACACTTGCAACATTCCTAATCTCCATTATTGCGAGTATTCTATACCTTATTGCAGGAATCCTTTGTTTAGTACGCAAAGAAAAGGAAACATTTAACCCTGAATTTTAAGTCTAAAATGCGTATTAACTAAATTAAAAAGGGGCTGTCCAAAAGGTCATGAAAATTGACTTCCGGACGGCCCCTTCATTTGTTATTTACTTACTAGTTCGCTAATCTCCCAACCTTTTAAAACATTTTGTATCGACCAATCTTTTACTGTTTCCTCAAATAATTGTCTTCTTTTCATATGATTAACTGCACCAGGACCGAAGTTTTTATATTCATATAATCGGGCATCCTCAGGTTCTAAGCGCCCGTTCATTGAGGTCCATCCTTCGATGTTAATATGTTCGCCTAGTTCACAATCCTTTATTAGAACACTACCAATGGCATCCGGGTTCCCGCCAGCTGGCCAAGGTCTTCCTAAATAAACAGTCTTTGGTGGTGCATCGCTTGTAAATTTGCTATTCATAATCATTATCCCAAATGGTTCTGAAATTAATGTGCTAGCTGCTGTTACGTACCCATTATCAATCTTTGATCCCCTATCAAGAGAATGGATTCGACATTGATTAAATACAGCCTGAGCTGCACCAAAAATAAAATCGACATCCCCTTCAATATAACAGTTGTAAAAGTACATCGTTCCTTTGTGAACGTATAGGGTATCTTGTTTTCCTAGAAATCTCACATTATTGAAATATACACGTTTGCCTGATGTAAATACAGCAACAGCTTGTCTACCATTAATCTTTACAGGATCAATTTCAAAAGAATCATCATATGAATTTTCCAAAGTAATGTTTTCTACACGGGTGTCATCGGCGAGGAGGTACACTGATGCGCTACCACTTGTACCGATTTTTTCTCCGTTTTCCTTTACTTTCCCGGCAAAATTATCATAGGTAATAATGGTGTTTAACGAACTCTCTCCAACAAGTGAAATTAACCTCCTGTTTTCTGAAATCGTTACCACTTCTTTGTAGGTGCCATTTTTGATATAAATAATTACCGGAAATAGATTATTCTCTGGAACAGAGTTAATGGCTTCTTGAACAGTCTTAAAGTCACCAGTTCCGTCCTGTGATACTACAATTTTATTAGTTTCAACGTTATTTACCAATTTAGTTTCCACCCCTTCAATATGGGTATTTAAACTATTTTTTAATATTTTGATAGGCTTCATTATATTCCTTGATGATCGCGTCTCCGCCTGACTTTTTCCAATCCTCTATAGCAGCCTTAAAGCCATTTAAGTCAATATCTCCAAGAATATACTTATAAGTTGCATCATTTATTTTTTGGTTCAGCATTTCACCTTTTTCAATATAGGTTGCAGAATCCAGGGCAGCTGTTGGATCCATGATTAAATATTGATCATTATCAACCGTTAGTTTTTCTGCTTTTTCTTTAATATCTAGCGTATAAATACTATCGTATCTTCCATTAGTTGTAGGTTCTCCAATCTCGATAGACTGGTATGGTTTTACATCACGTGTTGACAGATCAGTATCTAGACCCAGTGCTTTTCCGTCTTGTAATTCATAATGTTCTCCCTCGATACCCCAGAAAACTAGGTTAGAGCCTTCAGGGCTCATTAGATAGTCAAAGAATTTAAGAATCTCTTTTAATTCTTCTTCTGTTTCTACAGATGATTTTGGGAATAATACAACATTTCCATATCCAGGTAATGCCCAGATACCATACTCTCCATCTGGCCCAGTGATTACATTCGTGATATTAAATGTTGCGTCAGGATTAAGTTCAGTAGTATCAGCGTGAATACTGCTTATATCACCCATCGGTCCAATTACAATACCCGCAGTACCGTTTTTCACCAATGCCCTGTGGTCGTCTTTACTTGTAACAGGAAAATCGCTGTTCATATAACCTTTATTTCGTAAATCTTTCATATAGTCCATTGTTTGGATATATTCATCGAACATAAATTCAGGAAGAAGTTCCCCGTCTTTAACTCTCCAGTTATTTGGAGTACCGTGCCAAGATGAGATAATTTTAAAAGCTCCCCAATATAAATCAGCGAAATCGGAAAGTCCAATTGTGTCATCCTTACCATTCCCATCTGGATCATCTTCAGTAAAGGCACGTGCCATTTCGTAAACATCTTCAATGGTTTCAGGTGTTGAGAGACCTAGTTTATCTGCCCAATCTTTTCTATAGATAATACCTGAACGAGCAGCCGGTCTCCCTTGATAAAGTGCATAAATTTTACCATCAACTGCTGTATTTGCTAGAGTTTGTTCATATAGTTTGCTCAGGTTTTCGTATTCATCTAAATAAGGTCCAATCTCCCAGAACTGTCCATCACGTATGGCTTGTTTAAATTTAATGAATAATGCCTGGTTTTTCAAAAATGTTGCTTCTGGAAGTGTTTCTGTTGCAAAAGCAGTATTAAGCTTTTCTTCATAGTTTGAATCCGGTGTCCAGCTGAAGGTTAAATCAAAACCAGACTTTTCTTCTAGTAGTTTTTCAATCTTGTCTGAAGGTACCTCTGGAGTATGCAGGTTGGCCATCATTGTGATGTTCTTTAAATCTTCAGGATCAGCTGAGGATTCTTTACTTGAACACCCTGAAAAGATAATCGCAACTACTAAAAGCAAACAAGTAATCATGTAAAACTTTTTTACAGCTTTTTTCTTCATTTTTTTCCACTCCTTTTCTAAAATATTTTTTGGGAACGCTTTTAAATATATATAAAACGCTTTATTCTTTTAATAATCATTATGTAACACGTATACATTCAATAGAAAAATCACCAGGTAAATCCAACAATATCTAAGAAGATGATTATTATTCGAATATTAAAAAAGTGGAAAAAGAATAGATCTTTTTCCACTTAGAATCTCTTTATTTAATTTTCTGTTTAACCGCTTGGCTAAATCGTTTCAATCCTTCTTCTAATAAAGCTCTTGGGCAAGCGATGTTGATTCTGGTGAAGCCTTCTCCTTCTTTTCCAAAAATATAGCCTTCGTCAAATGCGACTTTCCCTTGTTTTTGAATGACATGCTCTAGTTCCTTGGCTTCTAGGCCAAGCTGTCGACAATCCAGCCACACGAGATACGTTGCTTCAGGTTCAATCACTTTTACCTCTGGAACATGGGTCTGAATATATTCCTTAAGGAAATTTAGATTTTCTTGTAAGTAGTCCATGAGTTGATCAAGCCATTCGTCACCTTCTTCATAGGCAGCAATAAGGGCGGTTACTCCAAATGTATTGGTCATACTAATGAATGCGTCTTCGACTGCTTTCGTAAATTTCTCTCGGTACTCTTTGTTCGGAATGATGATATTTGATGTTTTTAATCCCGCGAGATTAAAAGTCTTACTTGGTGCCGTACATGTAATAGAATTCTCAGCAAATTCATCAGAAATCGCAGCAAATGGTGTATGCACATTCCCTTTATAAACGAGGTCAAAATGAATTTCATCTGAAACCACAAGGACATTGTGTTTCAAACAAATTTCACCTAGCTTTGACAATTCATCTTTTGTCCACACACGACCGACCGGATTATGTGGATTTGAAAGTATAATCATTTTTACACTTGGATCAATTTTTTTCTCAAGGTCATCAAAATCCATGGTATAACGACCATTTTCAAATTGTAGAGGATTATAGGCGATTTCCCTTCCATTCTTTTCAATTACGCTCATGAACGGATAATAAACAGGTGGCTGTATCAAGATTTTATCGCCAGGGTTAGTAAAGTTTTGAACAATAATATGTAATGCCGGGACTACGCCAGGGCAAAAAGTAATCCAATCCTTTTCAATCGTCCAATTGTGACGTCGTTTCATCCATCCAACTGTTGCATCATAATAGGCATCTGGTCTTGTTGTATAACCATAAATCCCATGCTCAGCTCGTTTTATTAAAGCATCGATGACCGGCTTTGGAGATTTAAAGTCCATATCTGCTACCCACATCGGAAGCATTTCTTTATCTCCAAATAGGTTCTCTACCTCATCCCACTTTATTGAATTCGTCTGCAACCGATTAATTGATTCATCAAAATTATATTTCACGCCTATCCCTCCAAAATTCTTTGGAATTACCAATGGTTTAATAGAGGCTCTTAATTTCTACATTGTCTGGAAGCTTAAATGGATTCTCTTTGCTGATATGATCATAAAACATGATTCCGTTGAGATGGTCAATTTCATGTTGAAACACGATAGATGCATATCCTTTAAGACGAAGAACAAACTCCTGTCCGTCGATATCATATGCTTTCACCTTAATCTTTTCATACCTAGGAACATAACCTTCTACTGGGCGATCGACTGATAGGCACCCTTCTCCCTCTGGCAAATAAGTCATGGAAACCGAATGACTTACGATTTTCGGATTCACTACGTGGTATTCATACAATTTGTCATCAAAGTCAGTAAAATAGGCAACAAACATTCGCTTATTGAGACCAACTTGGTTGGCTGACAAGCCAACTCCAGGGCGTAAACCGTACTTTTTCGCAAGTGCTGGGTCCTGGCTGTTTTTCAAATAATTCATCATGCTTATTAGTGATTCCTTGTCCTCTTCTGCAAGCGGCACAGGAACTTCCTTTGTTTTCTCAGCTAAAATCGGATGTCCCTCACGAACAATATCCTTCATCGTAAGTATGTAATCAGATTTAAAATAGTTCATTTGTTTTCATCTACCTTTACTCATTTTCATGTTTTTATCTTAACTTTACTATTTGCTTATGTCCATTGATATACAGTTTTTCACATTCCTTTTGTTGTATTCCATTTTGAATAGAAAAATGCCACCTATTATACAAGTGGCATACTCCTTTTATTTCGTTTTCACTAGAGAAGAGAAAATGGTACTACTCATTGTTTTATACCCTTCACCTGTTAAATGAATCCCATCATCACTAATAAAATCTTTTAAGTTACCAGATTGCTTCAAAGCTGTACGAACATCAATTTTTAAGACATTTAATTGCTCTGCTAAACTATTCAAGCTTCGATTATAGAGACCGTGCCAATGCTCGATGCCTCCTTGAAGACTAATCCAATGACTGATTGAGCTCCCATACGTTTGAGCAAGTAGCTTGTAATAACGAACAGGGTCAAGTGGTGGTAAGTTCATCAAAATTGGAGTACTATTCGTTTCTTGGATTCGAAGAATTAATTTTTTCAGATTTTCCATATATCGTTCAATTGGAACTATTGGCTGATGCTCATCTTCAGGATTCTTAGCCACTTCGTCCCATTTGAAATTGCAATCATTGCCACCAATATTTATGATTACGTAATCAGGGTGTTCGGCCACCACATCTTTTTCAACTCGGGACAACAGTAAATCTGAGTTATCATTAAAAACACCTTTATTTATAATAGTGAAGTGATCAGAAGCAAATTGCTGTAAAAATGCTGGATAATTTTCTTTCAAGATTCGCATGCGACCTTTCACAAAAGAAACACCCCTGGTTAAACTATCACCAAAACATACAATTTTCATATTTATCACCGCTCATCTAATTTTAATTTATTAAGGATACTATTTCACGTAGTTTCTAATACTACTTATAATCATATACACATTCCACCACGTAGTCAACATTTACTTTCTGATGGTTATAGAGTAAACTAGATAACAAATAATATCGTTATAAATGAGGTCGTTACCATGAATATAGATATTGATAAAAATATCTTTTTAGAGGATATTCCACAAATTGATTTATACATGGACCAGGTCATCCAACTTTTTGAAAATACGTTTAACACCACAAAAAGAAATGAGGATGAAAAGGTCCTCACGAAAACCATGATCAACAATTACGCAAAAGGTAAATTGCTTATTCCGATTAAAAACAAAAAATATTCAAGAGAGCATTTAATTTTACTAAGTTTGATTTACCAACTAAAAGGTGGGCTATCAATCAATGATATCAAGTCAACACTTGATGGTGTAAATCACAAAATCATGAATGATGAGGGGTTCGAGTTAGAAGAATTTTATAAGAGCTATCTTGCTCTTTATAAAAAAAATGCAACTGAATTCAAAGAAGATGTGGATACAAAAATGAAAGATGTTTCAGAGGAAATCGGTTCTTCCGAGGATGAACAGCTGAAAAAGGTGCTTTTAATTCTATCTTTTATTACAGCAAGCCAATTTTATCGTCGTGCGGCAGAAGGCTTGGTGGACGAACTCATTCAAAATCAGGGCGAAAAAAAAGAAAAGTGAACATCTCACTTTTCTTTTTTAATTCACACTTTTGATTAACTCTGTCATCATTTCCTTATCCATCGGCCCGACAATTTTTTTCCGGATGATACCTCTGGAATCAATTAAATAACTTGTCGGAATGGCGTAAGCTTGATAGATTTGTCCAATATGACCTTCCTCATCAAGTAAGACTGGAAAGGTGAGCTCATATTCATCCACAAATTTCGCAACATCTGAGCTCTTTTTTTCTGCAGTTGTCAGATTTACAGATAACAGAGCGGCATTTGATTCTTTATTTTCCACATAAAATTCTTGCATATGAGGCATTTCCGCTTTACATGGCGGACACCAACTTGCCCAGAAGTTTAAAATAACTTTCTTCCCTCTAAATTCAGAAAGCTTCATTTCCTTTCCACTTGTTGTTTTCAAGGTAAAATCAGGTGCTGACTGTCCTTCCGAAATTCCAACCTCGACTTCTGTTGCTTTTATATTCTCTTGCGGGTTAGCGAAAGAAAAATTGCTATTGACCGTCCACACTATGAGTCCTGTTAAACCTACGATTAACGCTGCTTTTTTCATATCATGAAACACTTCCTTTTTTTGTTGTCCTTTATTATAGAGTGTCAACAATAAAAGAAAGAATGCACCCATAGATTTTATAAAATGAAAAACGCTGTCATCACTAAGTAAAAATAGCGCTAGTAAATCATATATCATAGAGGTTGTGAAGACGACAATAAGCATTGAGCGAATGAGGTGCACTGTTGTTACGCTCCTCTTTTTTATATGATATAGAAAATAGACTATGATAATAACAACTGCAATCGCTAATCCTTTGGTTCCTCCAGTAAAATAGAGTAAAGACATCGGACTTTTTATGACGAGTCCAGGTTCTAAAAGGAATAAACTTCCCTTCCACGCTAAAAAGCCAATGAAAATGCCGTTAGTAAGTAGATTGATAATACTTTTTGTATTGTCAGTTGTTGTTGTTTTTACTAACCTAACCCGTGCAACGATAAGGCCTGCGATTATGCCAACTCCAAGGATGATCCATTTTGTCATGATGGCTAGAGAGCCAATTTGTATGAAATGCATCTTGTACCTCCACTGGGTCTAATACAATCATTGTACCATGCAGAAGAAATGTAGTTTTAGTTAGTGATAGTAAATTTCATTCTAAAAAACGAGGCCCATAAAACAGGGAGCCTCGTTTTTTGATTAATTGGTTGGTCGTTTGAATGGCCACCAGTTGGCGATTCCAAAGTTCTTGACCATTACTGGAATAAATAATGGCAGAATCACAAATGCGTAGAGCATGAGTCCAACGAGTGTGATCGATGCAATCTGAAGCAAGGATAACATTCCAGACGGCATCATGGCTGCAAATGTACCTCCAAGGATGATAGCAGCGGAAATAATAACAGTTCCCATCTTCTTCATGGAAAGAAGCATTGCTTCTGCAACTGGGATGTCACGGTATTCGTTGAAGCGATCCATTAGGAAAATACTATAGTCGACGCCGAGTGCGACTAAGATAACAAATCCAAAGAATGGCACCGCCCAGCTGATTCCAGAATATCCGAGAATATCGACGAAAATCACTTCATTAATGGCCATTGATGTGTAATAGGTTAATATTAATGAACCTATTAGATAGAGTGGCATGATTAACGAACGGAACATGAATATTAAGATGATCGCAATACCAATAAACATTAACACGATTGTACGTGAGTAATCTTGGTCAGACATTTTACTTAGATCCGTATTGGTACTTGTGATACCTCCAAGTGCGACATCTGCATTTTCAAGCTTAGTATCTTTTGTTGCTCTTGCAACAGCTGCTTCAATTTCCTCTATTTGTGACATTGCTTCGTTGGAATAAGGGTTCGCTTCAAAGATGACATCCAATGTCATAACTTTGCGATCTTTTGACATGTATACATTAAGGACTTGTGCGAAATCTTCACTCTCTAGTACTTCTTCTGGCATATAAAAAGCATTTAATTCTTCAGAGTTTGAAAGATTTGATAAATATTCTTGAGCTGATCCTAATCCATCTGAAACCTGTTCTAGACCATCAGCACTTTGAGTCAGTCCATCCGTTAATTGTGTTAATTGACCACCTAAACTTCCAAATCCATCAAGGAGCTGCTGTTGGCCATCATTAATGCCTGTTAAGCCATTTGTGATTTGTGGCATACCACGAACGATTTGACCTTGGCCATTTGCGGCTTGAACAAGCCCAGATTTTAGTTCTCCTAGTCCTGCAATTAACTGCTCAAGACCAGCTGGAAGTGCTGCTTGTTCTTTAAGCAATTGTTCAAATCCTGCATTAGCTTGAGTCATTCCGGTATTTACCTCAGAAAGATGACCGTTTAGTTCTTGAATCCCCGCTGACAATTGTGGGATTCCTTGTAAGGATTGCTTCATTCCATTATACACATCATCGCCAGCGATACTTTGGCCACTCTCTGCATGAATATAGGAGCCTTCTAAATAAGCAAATCCACCTTCATTTAGTTGGTTCACACCAATGGTTAATTGTTGGAGCGCATTTGCTATTTCAGAGTAGCCAGTTTGCAAACCTGCAATTCCACTTTGGGCATCTTTATAACCGACTAATAGTTTCGTATTATAATAGTTTAATAATTCTTCTGATCCAGCCTTTGCTTTGTCAACTTCAGCAATCATCGTATCGATTCCAGCTGTACCGCTACGGATACCCGACTCAATCTTTGAAAGGTTTGTTTGGATCTCTGTTAGGCCGGATTTTACCTGATTAGTTCCAGTAATTAATTCACCGATTCCATCTGTAGCGGTTTTAAGCTCTGGCTCTGATTTTGCAAGTTCACTACCAGCCTCTTCAAGCCCATCTTTAATTTGAGTTAATCCGTCTTTTCCTTCACCAAGACCTTCCTCAAGCGTTTTTGCTTGGTTTGCAACGAATAAATCCTCAATTGGTTCACCAGTTGGTCTTGTGACAGAGCGAACAGCGTCAACAAGGTCCACTGTTTCCACTTCGCGGCTGATTTTTTCGGCTAATTCGATATACTCTGTGGAGTCCATTGCCTCATCATTTTTCAATACGATTTGAGTTGGCATGGATTCACCGGGTCTGAAGCTATCCGAAATCGCATTGAATGCTTTAATCGAGTTTACATCTCCACTTAATTCTTCTAAAGAGTTATAAGATAGCTCTCCATCATACACAACTAAGAATGGAACAATGATAGCAGCAACAATTAATAGAGATAAGAGTGGTCGCTTTAATGAAAATCTTCCAGCAACTGCCCAGATTTTACTATCTCCATGTTCTAAATTCTGCTTAGAAGGCCAGAATAATTTTTTCCCTAAAACGGCCATAAAGAATGGTACGACCGTGAATAATGCAACTAGTAAAATTGCAACACCTACCGCTACAGCCACAGCCGATTGGTATAAAATGAACTGAGAAAAACCTATTGCAGCAAAGCCGATCATGACGGCAACGCCACTGAAAAATACTGTTCTACCCGCATTCTTATACGTTGCAACGATTGCTTCTGTTAAGCTTTCTCGATGTGATAGTTCTTCTTTAAATCGACTTAAAAGCAAAATACAGTAATCTGTTCCTATTCCAAACAAAA
Organism: Ferdinandcohnia sp. SAFN-114; assembly: GCF_059415045.1. Lineage (NCBI taxonomy): Bacteria > Bacillati > Bacillota > Bacilli > Caryophanales > Bacillaceae > Ferdinandcohnia > Ferdinandcohnia sp. SAFN-114. The sequence continues at coordinate 44,609 of NZ_JBPFDQ010000039.1, forward strand.
TAGCGACTAGGAAAATCTGTGTATAAGTTGAAATTGGAAAATCAAATTTATCAACCAGCATCGCAACGATCGATTGTGACGCAAGATAAGTAAAACCAACTGTCACCAGTGGAATAATCGGTGCTACGAGGGATCTAAAGACAAGTAAAAGAACGACAAGAATAAAGACAACTGTAATACCTTCAGTCTTTTTCAACCCTTCTTGTGAACTAGTCACGAGATCTTCACTAATGAGCCATTCACTTGTATAATAATGGTCAACCTTTACATCTTTAATGGCTTGATACAAAGCATCACTGAGCTCTTTTGGCTCCCGGTCATTCCAGCTAACTGTTACAGAAGCAAGTATTGCTTTTCCGTCCTCTGAAACAAGCTGTTCCTTTAGTGTTTCCTCATTAAAATGAGTAAGTATTTCAGTAATACCGATTTCATCCTTCTTTTCTTCAAGAAGTCGGATGGCTTTTTCAGCTTCTTTGATTTCGTCATCAGTTAACTTCTTTTTATCATGAAACACAAGTGCCACCTGTGTTTCATCTCCGCCACCCTCTTGGGTCTGTGCATCATTTAATATTTGACCTGCAATGGAGGATGAGTACTCATCAGGTACAGTTATCTGGCCTTTTTCACGCACAAGATCTCCCATATTTGGAGCTGCTAGAAATAGTCCAGCTACGATCACAACCCATGCTAATAGGACAAACCATTTCCGTTTAATGATAAAATTCATACTTATTCCACCACCTTGTTCTGTTTTATCTTTTGAAGGATTCCATTAAGCTTTTCATACGTTTTTAAAAATTGAACAATCTCTTCTTCAGAGAATTCACCAATAATAGACTCTACAAGTTTATTAACTCGCTCCTCTGTCTTTAAAAACAGCTTTTCCCCTCTATCTGACAATGTTAGATAGACAAGTCTTCGATCATTTTCATCACGTGATCTATCAATTAACCCTTTTTCAAAAAGGCGATTTATGATGGCAGTAATTGCGCTTTTTTTCACTTCAAAAACCTCAGCAAGTTCAGTTGAAGTACACGAACCTACTTTATTTATGTAGCGAAGTGTATAATGCTGTTCATTGGTTAGTTCGGTTCCAAGTTGTTCCTTCACAAGCGAATCTGCAATGGTGTTCACTGAAAATGATACATCTACATATAAATCAACCAATTCCTTAATGTTTGTTTTAGCCATATTTCACTATCACCTCACAAAATAAGATTCATACACTTTAAATAGTTAAACACTTTAACTATTAACATGATTAACTATAATTCCGACTATCCTAAAAGTCAATAAAAAACATCCCTCTAAAAAGAGAGATGTCAGTTATTCTTTCCACTATTCAAACACTTCAATATTCTGTACGTTAATTTCTGTATCTTTTTCAAATGAAACAGAATATTTTACATAGCCCGTATCATCTTTTACATATTCAGCATTTGGATTATCAATAATGTTCCCATTAATTGTGACCGATTCATAGGTATACTCATTTTCGTTTAACATCTTTTGAATGACTTCAGCCTCATTAAATACATCTTCTACCGTTGAATTGGTTGAATCCAGAACAATATGCAAACTTATTGGACGTTCAAGCTCCATGTCCTTGTTCCAATTGGTATTTGAATTGTACTTTCCTTTCAAGACCTCTAAGGAAACTCCAATACCTTTCACTGCAGGTACTGATTGCATTAGCAAATCTGTTATTTCACTTTGGGCTTCTCCACTTAATTTTTCCATTAAAGGTTCGTCAAGATTTTCTATATAAATGGTATCTAAGTTTACATATGGCTTCAAAAATCCTCTAACAGTAAATTCATACGTTTTTGGTTCATTTCCATTTGGACTGGCATTGCCGATTTCAATTACTTTAAAATCATATGTTGAAAACTTAAAATTATAAAACACTTCTTCCATACGGAAATCGCGTTCTGGGTAGGTTTCTTCCAAATAATGTTCCAGAACTTTTGTTGAATAAAATTTACTTACTGGATTCCCATTAAAAGCATTATAGATGAAAAGGACGAACACAACGAGTACTCCGATAATCACACCATAAATAACTTTTCGCTTTTTCATTGATCCTCACCGTTCCTTATTTTTAAATAGAAAAAACCAATCAAGCTACCAATGAATGCAAATAAACAATGAATCAGTGTAACTAAGGTAGAACCCATTACGGATTGATACAAGAATCTGCCTAAAGAAACTGTAGTATCTATTTGACCATTCATATAATCAGCTATATTGCCTCCAATTGACCAAATAAAGATTGGTATAAAAGAGACATAAAAAACAATTTTTATATCTTTATAAAACAAGTAAGTGAGTAATCCTAATACCGCGTACCATAAAATAAAACCAAAACTTTCATTAAGTAGGGATGTCTGAATAGCTAAATAAAATGATAGCCCAACAAAAATGAGTTGATAAAGCGCAAGCCTTCTTTTGATGGTAGTAATCATTTTATCGTGCTGGACAGGTGAATCAATCTCTTCTTTATCAAGCGGTATTGTTGATTGAGTAACCAGTTTCTGAAGTTCTTCACTTTCTTGTATTTGCCCTTCTAGCCATGTTGTTGTTTCTGTACTTAGAAGGCCCTCATTGTATAATGGAAGCAAATCTTCAATAATGGCTTGTGTAGGATGCTTATCCATGGTATCCCTCCATTTCCTTTTGAAGCTTTAGTTTTGCTCGATGAAACGTGACTCTTGCAAAGTTCTCACTTTTTCCAAGCAGGCTGCCAATCTCTTTAAACGACAATTCACCGTAGATTCTTAGTGTTACAACCTCTTTTGACAATTCATCTAGTTGATTCAGATATTCGATCAGATTTTGTTTGGCTTCATTCTTAAGTACTTCTTGCTCTGGTGTAATTGATTCTCCTGTTTCCTTTTTAAGCATTTCGTTAAGCTGATTTTTATATTTTTTTGACCGATAATGCTTTAATAACCGATTTCTTGCAATAGAGAATAACCACGTTTGGATACTCGATTGCTGTGAAAAGGAATGCATGCTTTTAATGGCTTCATAAAATACCTCTTGTGTTAAATCCTCCGCAATCTCTTTGCTAGAGGTTTTTATAAAGAAAAAAGCATATATTCGTGGTTGTATTTCTTTATATAGCTCCTCTAGCTCCATTTTCCTCTCCCCACTATTTTATTTTTGTTTGTTCAATGTATTAGTACCTTGAGGTTCGATTTCGTTACAGTCGATTTTTAAATTTTTTTGTTTCTCCAAAAGCTTAATCTAGTGTTTATATTCTGTAAATCAAATACATTGATAAAACAAGATAAAAAATTGTTTAGCAAGTTTGTCCGAATTTTGCATATGAATATAATACTTGCTTCTAGGCGCATCAAAAAGAAAAGTTGAGGTAATGTGAATGATTATCGGACTCTTAGTAATTCTAATCTTTGTGCTATTTTTACCATTTTCGGTCAGGATTGTTGAGAAAAATCTGGAGTTATTCCTGTTTGTTATGGGGCTTCTTGCTGCGGTTGTAGGTGGTGTATTTAGCAGTCAGCTATTTATACGGGCAGCTGTTGATCCCATCAAGATCACGTTAGCTGTTTTTATAGCTGGGTTGCTATTCAAATGGTTTCATACACCATTGCAAAAATCCATTGTTGGACTGAGTCGGAGAATCCCATTCCGCTTATTTATTGGATTAGTCGTCATTATCCTAGGGCTTATTTCAAGTATCATAACTGCCATCATCGCAGCACTTGTACTTGTTTTGGTTGCTTCTTCACTTAGACTAGAACGTGCATCTATGATTCGCTTTGTCATAATTGCCTGTTTTTCAATTGGCATGGGGGCAGCATTAACACCCATAGGGGAGCCCTTATCAACAATCGCAATCAGTAAGCTTAATGAAGAGTTTTTCTTTTTAATAAGCTTAATCGGTCCTCAAATTTTTGCAGCACTTCTTCTATTTGGGTTATTAGCCACTCTTGTAGTGGAACCACCAAATCGTAAAAAAGGAATGGTTGAAAAGGAATCAAATCTTGAAACGTATGAAGAAATTCTTGTACGAGCGTTAAAGATCTATTTTTTCGTCATGGGGTTAACCTTACTAGGTGCAGGCTTCGAGCCAATGATCAATCGTTATTTCATCGGGCTTGACCCGTTACTTCTTTACTGGCTAAATATGATTTCAGCTATTCTTGATAATGCCACTTTAGCAGCGGCCGAAATCAGTCCAGCAATGGACCATTTTACGATTCAATCGATACTCTTAGGATTATTAATTAGTGGCGGAATGCTTATTCCTGGTAATATCCCTAATATTATCGCAGCAGGGAAATTAGAAATTACTAGTAAAGAGTGGGCAAAGTTCGGAGTGCCAATGGGGCTTTGCGTTATGATGGGATATTTCATCATTATTTACTTAATGTAAAAAATGCCTAGTCGTATAACGGATTCTGTTTTCGAGTACAAATGGTTAAATAACACATTAAATAGCAGTCGAATTCGTATATGACTTTGACTGCTTCCTTTTGTTGATATAATGGGATAATTAGCTTGTTTATAAGTAAATTAGTAACCTAATTCGCACCTCTTTCAGTAAAGCGACAGAAGTTTGTGTTTCTTTGCTAATCCATTTGATAAAAAGGCACTAATTTTCTTATTTATTATATTGGGTTGTTGGATATTTCTGTTAAAATAAAAGGAGATGTTATTTAACTAAGGGTGTAGTAGAGTTAAAGTACGGATTTAATTTTCTACCAATGAGGGTGGTTGAATGAAACCCAACAAAATAAATGTCTTAGGCTGGTTAATTATTATATTTTTGGGTATAAGTGAGTTCATTTTTAAAGAGGAATTATCTATAATTACAACAGGATTAGGTGGACTTATTTGTTTAATTATTGGTTTAACGTTAGCTTTCTATAAAGTTAAAAATGGAAATGCCAAACAGTAAAAACATATATGTTCTTCTAGGTTTGTGAATAAGTGTACTTAAATGTAGTGTAGTGCTTTAATAAATTAATGCTAATTCCTAAAAACACAAAATCGCCTATTTTTTTGTTT
>NZ_JBPFDQ010000040.1:0-47468 GCF_059415045.1 Ferdinandcohnia sp. SAFN-114
ATTAAACAAAAAAATAGGCGATTTTGTGTTTTTAGGAATTAGCATTAATTTATTAAAGCACTACACTACATTTAAGTTGAAAACTTCACAATATCAGAAATACCCATACTAAAATCATATCAGAAGATAGTGATTTGTTGTTTTAATTTTACTTAATTATGGAAAATTTTTGTTGCGCAATTTAGTCTACTACGTAATATAAGAGTTAATCCACAATATGGCCCGATTGCTGAATAAAGATCAAGCTGTACTCTTCAATAAATGTTAGCAATAGGTAAGCGTTTGAGGTTAACTCCGGCCGTCTCAGGGTGAGGCACTATCAAAAAATTTGTCATAAAACCTTCTTGTTTTTTAATTTTCAGACATTATTAACTAAGAAAATAGAGAAGCAAAACTTCTCTATTTCTTAGTTACAATTATTCGATTCCGATTAATTATGAAATTCATTCCGGCTAATTATGAACAGATTCCGTTTAATTATGAAAAATTACATTAAATATTATTTTTCATAATCTTTCGGAATGCAGTGTTGTTAAATCAAGGTTATTAAAATTGGTATTTTTCATAATTATCCGGAATAGATATCTAATTTCTTCATCCAAATAAAGGATTATTCATAATTAATCGGAAAAATTTTTCTCCTAAAAACATATACTACTGTATAATAAATTTGAAATGGAAAATTTTTAAATAATTACAATATATAGTATAATTATTATAAAAATAACTTAAAAATCAATCAATTAGGAGATATTATGCAATTTTCGGAACTGACAATAAGGTTATTATTAATTTTTTTTCCTGGTATTCTTGCTGCATTAATAATTGATAGTTTAACAGTCCATCGAGGACGCGAATTCAAAGTATTTATATTAAATTCTTTTATAGTAGGGCTTGCGTCATATTTTGTATTATATATATTAATTGGGATAAACAACCTGATTGTTAAACTAAATGGTTATGAACCAACTTGGAAAGTAAGCTTTTTTAATTCTTTAATTGATAAAACGTCAACCATTAATATAAAAGAAGTAATTGTAGCTATTTTTATTGCTATAGTTCTTGCATTCATAATTTCAACTGCAATAAATTATAAAATACTTCATAGATTGGCAAAAAAACTCAAAATCACAAAAAAATTTGGGCAGTTAGACGTATGGTCATATGTTTTTGACTCACCAGATATAGAGTGGATTATAGTAAGAGATATAGACAATGACTTATTGTACCAAGGATGGGTTGAAGCCTTTTCAGATACTTATGACAAAAATGAACTTTTCCTTAGAGAAGTTTTTGTATATAGAAATTCTACTTCAGAAGAGCTATATTTTATGGAAGGTGTTTATATTACAAAGGATTCAAATAATTTAATTCTGGAATTTCCTAAATTACTAAACCATGAAGAGGAGAAATAATTGATGAGTGAAAACAAAAGATTAAATGAAGGAACCACTAAAAAGGGAGGGTTGAACCCTAAACCTTCGACACCTAGACCACCTGCACCACCTGCACAAAAACCACCGACACCAAATAGCATTAAGAGGTAACAATAAAGAGCGAAGAAGATGTGCTTCTTCGTTCTTTATATTCTATTGGCATTGGTAAGTTTCCAGTAATGGTAGCCAGTAGCCGTTAATCTACATGCCTTATAATTCATTGCTGCATAATACATATGCTCTTCATCAACTGGTACAACAAGACCCACCTTTACCATCTTTTGTAGGTTTCCAAAAATCTCTACATTATCCGAATTTGGATTTTCAGAAGTAGGTTCAAACGATGGATCTAATTTAAAATACTCCTCAGGACTAGGGAAATATTCTTTTATTTTTCTCAAAATATCCAATGGAATTGGGGGGACGACTTTTCGTAATGATGTAAAAGTTGAAACATTTGTTTTGAATACTGGTCTTTGGTCCCAAGCCCCGAGCGCCCTATCAATATACGAATAAACACTACCTGGTGTTATGTCTCCCCTTAAATCAGCAGCCCCCCCATGCAATGCTTCAACTAATAGTGATGAAAAAATTCCTGAACCATTAAATTCCATAGCAGACTCATCTTCTTTACTAGCAGTAAGTACTGTCAATCCGTCACAAATTGAGGTTAAATTGCTTTGGTTTTGAATTGAAGGTGTTCCAAATACACCAGAATTACAGCAGTCTAAGATTATTATTTTATTTTTTGCTTTTGATCTATTAGCTATTACTAAAATTTCATCCATGGATACTCCTTCATCTTCTTCGGAATAGTCAGTGGTTACAATATAACCTCCTGTTGAAGTAACCGTTCCATGCCCTGAAAAATACATCAATGCAATCTCGTTATCTCCTTCAAATAGTGCTTTAATATTTCTTTTTAGTTCACCCTTGGTACATCTATCTGTTATAAGCATTACATCAAAATTGGGTGACCCATCACTATTTCTTTGAAGAACATTGGAAACACTGTACGCATCATTTACACAACCTTCTAACGGAGCATCAGGGTAATCATTTAATCCAACGATAAGTGCTTTTCTCATTATTATCACCAACCCTATGATAAATCTTTAATTGCATCAATTATGGATTTCGAATTCCATTTTACAATTTTATCAGCACTATCTTTTACAATCTTAGATGTTCTTTCTGAAGCCCAAGGCTCCACTGAAATAATTGGTTTAGGGATAAAAAATTCACTTTTTGCTATGGTAATTTCTTTATTTATCCATTTACTATATGTGGAATAAACCCCCGCTAACATGATTACAACACTACTTGGACTAATCTGTCTTTTAATGGCTTCATAAAGTTCCCTATCAGTCCTAGCATTATGAATTGGGTCATTTTTCGGGACAGAGTAATTCCTATATGAGAAAGTTGAATCAGAATTTAATAGATTGATAAATTTTTCGTAAGCATCAGAATAAGTCCATGAGTGACTGATAAATAGGTTATATATTTTTTTCACTCAATATTCCCCCTTTTTAAATAATTCTTTCTATAGATACTTTAACATAAATATCCAAATAAAAGATAAAAACAATATTTTACCTTGCCTAAAATTAATTAAAGCACTTCCTCACCCAATCAAATAAGGGATGTGAAATTTTATAAAAAATCACTATTGCAATTGCAATAGTGTTATCCTATGTTTTTAGCTAATTTTTTGTTTTTATTTTGTTCTAATTCAAATGCATCAAATAAATTAAATTTATCGTTTGTAAAAGGATTTGTGACAAAGGGTCTTTTTGAATTTTTTATTCTCCTAAATGCCTCATATAAGTGATTTTCGTCAATTGAATCACTTCCACTTTTGGCAGCGAAAGCTGTAGCTTCAACTAGGATTTTATTAACATAATACGGATTTCCATTAGTAGCATAAAACATCTTATCGGACAATTTCTTATCTGCAAGGTATGTTCTATTGTAAAAAGGAAGATCTTCGTCTACAGCCTTTAAGAATGTTCTAAATTCGATTTGTTCTTCTTTTGTTATATATTGGAATCCGTATATTTCTTCTTTATCAAGAAACCTTCTGTCTAACTGTTCATTATGTTCAAAGATTCTTTTCGATTCTGGCATCCCACATAAAATAATTGGAACATTAGCGTCATCACTAAACTTCTTTATCCATTCAGATGCTTTCCTCAATACAGTTCTTGTATCACGATCAATTAAATGTTGAAACTCATCGATAATAATTAATTCAACTTTACATACTTTAATAAAATGTAGAAGTCTATCGGTTTGAGAAATTTCCGTACCCTTGTCATATGCAGGGTCCCCAAGAGAACTTAATAGACTAGATGCAACCGATTTTGGGGTTGCTCCAACAGGGACCTTATTATAAAGTATTGGTACAATTGTAATCCCATCTATAATCTCTCGTTGAAATCGTTCAGTATACTCTTCTAATACAGTGGATTTTCCTACACCCGTTTCACCGTATAAGAATAACGTTTCTGCTTGTAAGGAACCACTAGAATAAAAATGTAATTCTTCTATCCTGTTCATAATTTTTTGATATCTGGGATGTGAGACTATTATAGATTTTGTATGTTCTCTCCTACTTTTCACTTCAACAGGACTTGCAGGAAACCCATTTAATTTTGCAAATTTCTTATTTTCGCTCACATTACCCCACCTTTGGGCTAGTTTTTGTTTTTGTTTCCCAACTTGGTAGATCTTCAATATCAGTAATTTCATAATCCATATAAGAAATATCCTTATCCTGACTTTCATTTTTAGAATCATCTTTTTTATTCTTTGTATTTTTCGTTGGCTGTTCATTTTCTAAAATCGTTATATCATCATTACCCAAAGGTATATTCACATTTGTTTCTGTTTTTAAAACAGTTTCGGTAATGAATGAAGAACTTACTGTTTCATTTGGTTCATGACCTTTCTTCCATTTTGCTACTATTTTTTCATCTTGATCCTGAATAAGTTTTATACTTCTTTTAGAAATAGCTCGACTACGTGGGTTGAAAGTTTTTTTAATTTCTGACTTTCTTTTTGAATCTAATTCAAGCGTTACATAAGGAACTGGCAATGTCATATCTATCTTCTTTCTCTTGAATCCGGTTTCATCTGCAATTATATATCGATTGTTAAACGTGTTATAAACATAAACTTTCCTCATATCACTTAAATCAAATCTTACCCTTACTTTTTCATCTTTTCTGTTGTATTTCTCTAATTCATTCTTTAATTGCATTAGTTCCTTACTTTGATAATACTCGTTTTCAATGACAACTCCAGTTTGCTGAATTTTCCTTAGTTCCGAACCACCCATAAGCATAATCTTTAGCGAATCTATACTTCTAGGGAGCTGCAATTCTAATCTTGAATTTGATGCTATGCCTTCTTTCCAAATATTATGAGGAGAATTACCTCTTCTTGTATGATACTTATGTGAAACCATATCAACTATTGCAATATGTGCCATGTAGATAAAGCCTTGTATTGTGATACAAGCTTTTCCCATAGAGTCATATCTACCTTTTTCCATAATATTAGATAATGTCGTTCCCTTTAAATCATGAATAAACTTTGTATTTAATTCTCTGAATGCCCTTTCAATAGTACCTTTCTGGTACCCAGAATCAATGGTGCAAAATTGAACCTCCTTCACCCCTACCTGATAACACGCTTCTTCAAATTCATATGAATCATTAACAGTCGAATTATCAACAACAATTGTATGAGGAATTCCATGTGCAACCCACTTGTTTTGAACAAGTGAATATAGGTCTTCAATATAGGTTTTAGGCATTATGACATGAATTAAACATTGCTTTAAGGCATTGCTATCAACTGGATTAAATGTAATAAAAAATCCTAATGGTTCACCAGAATACTTATCAATAGCATATATTAGATTTGGTCTTTTAGGTTTTAAATCTGTTGGATCTATTAACATTACGTCCACAGTTGTCCAATCTATTTCTACTCGTTGTAATGGACGTGTAGCTAATACTTCTTCCTTGGCCCCATCTCTTTTTAATTTTGCTAAAACTGTTCCATACTTTTCTTTGTCTAATCTATATATATCAATTAGTTCCTCTTTTCTTCTTCTCACTGTCGCTGGAGATATATATTCTAGTTTTTCATTTGCCTCTACTGCCTCTTTATTCTCCTCATCTATTAAACAGGTTAATTCAGAATGTATATCTTCTAATGTAACCTTTCCATCACTATATACACAATTCTCAATTGCTTCATTTAATAATTTTAAAACCCGTTTCTTTGTTCTAGAGCCTTTAGGTCCTGGTTTTTTTGGAACTAGCGAACGTATATCTTCATTTCTTTCCCAGTCTTTTTTCCAGTCATAAAAAGTAGATTTACCAACCTTACGTTCTAATGATTTTAAATACTCATTTATTTCACTTGGTAATACTTCTCCCTTTATTACCGGTTCTAAAATTCTAAAACGTTCTAATGCTTCACTTTTTGATGACTCATCTAGGTCGTCTAAATTATGTATTATTAAGAGATTTTCATTTTCCTTCTCATTATTTACCCTAAAGAGCAATGAACCATTCCACCATAAATTAAGCAATTCCTGTTTTCGAATAATCTCTATCTTCTTATAATTCAAATTTTCTACTTCATAATCTAATTCCAAATCACGACGAACCATATATTCTTTATCATTTATCATAAACTTAGTACCAACTTCAAAATAATAACCAGCCATATCTATCCTTGCATCCTTTCAACAATGATATTTTCATTTATTTCATTATTAACTAGGTCAGTATAAATTTCTTTAGTATAAATTAAATAATAAAGATTACACTCAAAAACTGCTTCATCAATATCATTACATGCTAGTTTTAATTGATGAATGGATGCTTTTTCGCCCAATTCAATTAATTTTCTACGTATTTCATTCATTACTCTTTTACTAATTGAATCCTCACGTACCTCAGAAAGTATATCTAGATTTTCAATTAAATAACCTTGTCTAATATCTTCTTCCGTCACAACAACGTACTTCATGTTATTTTCCGAACAATATTTCTGCCCCACTTGAAACTTAAGTACATTTTGTTCATTTTTACTTTTTTCAAATGCTTTAACTTCAAAAATATAGTCTTTATAATCATTTTTCCGAACTAGGAAATCAGGATAATATTTTCGCTTTTTTCCTTTGTATGCAAAATCTATTCTAACTGGTTGAAACTCAAAATATATAACGGTCGGGTCAAAGTCTAATAGCTTAATGAAATCTCTTTCTAAAGTGCTTTCCCAAGGAATCATTCTACGCATTTTTGTGCTACGGTGTTTTCCTCTTATGCTTAATTTATTGCTCGCTTTAATTTTTCTTGAACCATTCATTTCCAATTCTCCTTACATAGTTTATTTATACAAGGCAAAACTAGGAAAAAATAATAGGTGGTAATATCATGCTTATATATCCTAAGCCTTATGCACATGAAACATTACTTAGCTTTGTTTATCGGGTTGCTCAACAAAATTTAATGGATCCCAGCTGGATTTTTCACATTCTTGAGAACCGCTATTCGATTAAACTTATCAAAAATATGGTTAATTGGCTTAATGGTGAAGAACTGGAGGCCTTAGCTAACTTTTTAAGGTTACCTATTGAACAAGCAAAAGCATTATCAATTTCTTTTGATCTTGAAAGGATTGGACTAGGAGTATGGAATGTTAAGAAAAATCCATGGTTTTTGTATGATAAAACTAGATTTTGTCCTATTTGTCTTGATGAGGATAGTTTTCAAAGGAAAATTTGGATCAGCAGCCATTCAATTATATGTTTGGAACATAAGAGATTTTTAATAGACAAATGCACAAATTGTCATAATATTATAAATACTAGAGACATTATACAAAATATTTGCCCAAAATGTAACAAATTTCTTTCATTTTCACAAAATAACTTCGTAAAAAATAATAGTCTTATTCAATACCAAAAATTATTAAATAATATCTACTTAAAAAATAGTTTTGAATATGAGCATTCATGGATTAATAATTCAGCTACTTTTCTAAACGCATTAGATTTTTTATCTATTTGGGCTGCAAAGCTTGTTAAACCTGATAACCTCTCTATTCATGATAGTAATATCTTCTATAAAGGGAGTATATTGGAAAGAAATCATTTGAAAAACTACAGAACACTTGAACAGTCAATTTGTATATATAACTTCGTATTCAACATCATTAAGAACTGGCCAACAGCTTTCTATCAATTTCTTGAAATGGCAGAAGAAAATAATGAACAGGCCTTCTTTAGCTTCTTAAAATATGGAATAACAAAATTGATAGGAACTGATTTGTGGCCAATTTCAAAGGAAGTTACAAATTTCATTTCTAAGAACAGGATTAAATTAAAAGGTGATCAATTTATCAGGTCGGACGAGATAAAATATATAAATACTAAATTTAACGGTGGAATTATTTATTCAGAAGTTATTAATTCAGAACCATATTTTTATAAGGGCTTAAAGTTCAACATAATCGAAAAAAGTGAGGTCGATAAACTCCTAGATGAATTTGAGAATAGTTATACGAAAGAGGAAATAATGACCCATTGGGGATTAAGTTCTAAGGCAGCATTTAATATCTTGAATAGTAACCTAATCGAGGGAACTCATTGTTATAAAATTGGTTCTGCGAGTACTTGGATAATACCAATTAAGTCAATAAATAGCATTGAGTCAAAGCTGGAAGAAAGTGATAGCCAACATGTAAAATTGCCAATATCTTTAGGCAACTCATTTCAATGGGCTGGTCCACACCATGCAGCATTAATCTTAAGAGGAATGCTATCGGGCAAAATTAAATTTAAATTGAACGGACCAAAACTAACCAATACGTTAATAGATAAGCGAGATTGTTATTTTTACTTAAAAGAAATTATTATTAATCAAAGCTTTAATAGCGGATCAATAAACATTCGGGATATAATTTTCATCTTAGGAATAAAGAAATCAGATGTAATATATTGGCTAGAAACTGGACGATTAGGTGAATTCAGCAATACTACTGATTATGTTTACCTACCAGTTAACAACTTTCTAACATTTTTAAATCATTATATAACAACTTTCGAATTATCAATTGAATTGAATCTTCATACAAAAAAAATTCTCAAACAGCATAGTATGGGGAATTTGAATTCAATATCGGGGCCGGAATTAAATGATGGTAAAAGGTTATTGTTTTATAGAAAAGATATAAATTACAAAATTTTTAATAGACTACACTCTTTCTAAATGTATATCCATTTTTTTACAATAGCATTCTCATTCTTTCCTTTATTATAGCTAAAGTCGAAAGTATTCAGATTTTATCAACAAATTACAAATATTCGTTTACTTTTTCTCAGCCTTGCTATATTATGTATTTAAATGCATTTATACTATATTCAGCTCCAATTTAAAGTAATTAAGTTGAATAGTTTAAAGACAAAACATAAAAATAAGAAAAATAGTTTAAAGACAAGAAAAATGAAAAGAAGTTAATTTAAAGATAAAGAAATTGAAAAGAGATAGCTAAAAGAGAATAGACATTGAAAAAAGAAAAAGAGTTTAGAGCAAAAATTAATGAATCGTATGGAATATAATTTTAAGTTGAATAGTTTTGGAAACTAAATAATCAAAAAAATATAGAGCTGACTATAAAAAAGTTTGTATAAGCGCTTATACTCCCGTACTAATTTATAGGGGGGTTTTGCAAATGAAAAGTGAAGTTCTTTCTCTAGTTCTTCAAGGCATGACTTTCGTTGTCATTCTATTTACTGCAATAATCGCACTAATAGCTTTAACTAAATAAATGATGTGAAGTTAGACAAAGGGATTCCGGACCCCTTTGTCTTTCTTGTTTTAAGTTCGATTTTTAAATGGTTTTTAAATACAATAATAAGGACTTGGAAAGAAAACTAAATATTTATACTCAAGTTCCTAATTTCCTTATTCAACTAAAGCACCCTTTACTTTAAGTAGATTACTTCACAATCCTTTTCACCTCAAAAAACTCAATCCCTTAAATGTGTTGTCCATGCAAAAGTCGACTTCATATTAAAGAAAAGCGCACGATTGTGGAAGATTAACATTAAAGGGGCACAGTCTGGATAATGCGGATTTTCAACTATAAGTATTTTTTTGTTTTAAATACCTAATCAATTAGTTTATTTGTGTGACTTTAATTATAAACCAATTAATCGTTAGACTTAATCGTTAAGTTTCCTTTTGATAGCTTAATAGTAATATCAGATTTCTTTGCAATGTTCGGGTCATGAGTGACGACTATGACACACTTCCCTTCGTTATGTGCTAAGGTTTGCAGCAAATCCACGATTTCTTGAGCTGTATCCTCATCCAGGTTTCCCGTTGGTTCGTCAGCTACGATTAAATCAGCTTCACAGCATAAAGCTCGTGCAATGGATATACGCTGCTGCTGCCCCCCACTTAATGTCAAAACCTTTTGACGCGCTTGCTCTTCAGAGATTCCAACCCGCTGAAGCATGTCTAAGGCAAAATTCTTCTTGTTTTTTTGTCTCGAACCAGTAATCTCCATCGCCGTTAACACATTTTGCAAGGCTGTCATGTATGGGAGGAGATTATAAGATTGAAATACGATTGAAACAAATTTATTTCGAAACCTTGTTAGGCCGATTTTCTTTATATCTTTTCCTTCATACAGAACTGTTCCATCTTTTGGAATATCTAGTGCACTGGCAAGCGCGAGAAAAGTAGTCTTACCAGAACCGGAAGGGCCGATAATGGTATAAAAATTCCCTTTATGGAAGCTAACATTAATATTTTTAAGGATGTCATGTCTTTTATTTTCGTGTTTATACCAATAACTGATATTTTGAAATGCAAGCAGAGTAGTCATTTTTTATAACTCCTTACCTTATTTTTTGGAGATCTACTGCCTGGCTTACCTCATCACACCGGAACTTACTTTACAGTAAACCATTGGAAGCCAGACATTAGGTTTATTAATCCTCTTTTGTTAATATTGTTTTAGGCTGCAGCCGAAGGACGGATAAGGATGGCAAGAGTGCCGTAACAATTGCAATAAGTACTCCGATTATCATTAACAAACCTAAATCGTCTGCAGTAACTTGCACGTCAAGCTCATCAAGCATTTCTACTTGCTGGGTTTGGGCCTGTGAAGCCTGCATTCCTGGTCCAAATCCCATGCCTCTTCCTCTTCTAAAAGATTCAGGTGTATTCGTTTGTTCGGCCGATTCCATTTCCTGATTTAGCAACTGTTCTCCAAGTTGATTTGCTACGACATTTCCACTGGCTGTGGCGATTACAATGGATAGTACTGCGACCATCAAAATTTCGACAATAAATTGGCCGACAAGCTTCCATCTTTTTTCCCCTATTGCAAGCAGGACACCCATTTCATATTTTCTTTCCCGGATCGACATCATGACAATCAAACCTAAGATAATGGCTCCTGCAATGGAAACTAAATAAACGATATTATTCGAAAAACTGGCTACATTTTCAATTGGACCTACCATCTGTTGATACAGCTGATCATCTGCATCGAGATTAAATGTCTCAAAATCAATGCTGCTGTTTTCTTTTGCCTCATCAATAAAGCTCTGCATGTCAGCAGGATCATCAATATAGTAAATCGCACTGTCGATGGTTCCTTCATAATCGGAACCTTTGAATGCTGCTGCAACCGTATAAGGTACATATATCTTGTTATAAGGATTTAAGGCTGTGAAATTCATTGCCTGATCTGAACCTATTGAAGTAGTTTTATAGATACCAACAATCTCAAGGTCTAATGCGATTGAATTATCACTTGGATTTTTAACGGTTATCGTGTCACCGACCATTAAATCATTTTCCTCAGCCAATGTTTGTTCAATCATAGTTATATTCGTACCCATATCATCTTCTTTAATGTGGCTGCCTTCCACTATAGTCGAAGTACCATCCATAAATTCTGATACAGAATCGGTAAATACAACACCTTGCAGGCTTATATCCCCTTGAGCCATTCCTCCAGGCATACCTCTTACTAGCCCTTGGTTACTAGGAATTTCTTCTGAAGTCCCTGTTTCTGCTGTTTCATTTTCAATGGGTTCAAAACTGGAAGCTAGCCCTGTGGTTGCTGAATAAAAATTATAACCTTTGATTTGTCCGTATGATGTTAGTTCCTCGGCAGATTCAACAGGAATAGGAGTTACCTGAAACCGTGGCCGCTCTCCTCCAGATTGCTGGGCCATCATGTGTTCTCTTAATTTTTCTGTATCAACTTGAAGAGTGACATCTGCCCCTAGTTTTTGTCTTGCCAAATCTCCTGACTTTTCCGCAGCAGTCTGGATAGACAGGCCAGCAAGCACCAACACACATATAACCGAAAAAACAAAAATTTGCAGTAAGCTTTTGCCTTTTCGCGCATTTACACTTAATAAAGCACGTTTTAAAAAATTCATTTTTTTCTCCTTTTAATAGATTGATAAAGTTTATTTTCCTTTATTTCCAAAAAACATTTCCTTTAGAATTCCAAAAACTTCTCAATCTCATATTCTTCATATTTCTCATCCAGCCAGGCTATATATTCTGTTTCCATCTTTGAATCAAATAAGGTTGTTTTAATCTCCTCTTTTACATCCTCATAAACTGCTTCTTTGGCTTCGATTTTATCTACAACTTTGATCACATGGTAACCATATTCAGTCTGAACCGGCTCACTGATTTCCCCAACCCCTAAAGAGAATGCGGCATCTTCAAACTCCTGGACCATTTCTCCCCGGCTGAAAAAGCCAAGATCCCCTCCTATTTCACTGTTTGATTCATCTGTCGAATATTCAGCGGCTAACTCACCAAAGTCCTCACCAGCCTCCAGCTTTTCAAGGACCTCCTTGGCAGTTGTCTCATCCTCCACTAAAATATGGCTTGCCTGAACTTGTTCAGCTTGTGCATAACTATCTTTATTTTCTTCAAAATAAGCAGTCATCTCTTCCTCTGTAATTTCAATTCTAGGTTCGAGCAGCTTATTTGTTGCTAAATACATCTCGATATTTTTTTCAATTGTGGAGACATCTACCCCACTGCTAGCAAGGATTTCTTCGAATGCCTCTTCTCCGCCATAAGAGTCAGCATAGGCCTTCATTTCTTCTTCAAGCTCTTTCTGCGTTACCTCGATATTTTCCTTTTCCATTTCTAATGCAATGATTTTATCTGTTATTAACACGTCTAACGCATCCAACCCATATTGCGAAACGAGTAGCTCATGGAGATCCTTCTCACTGATCTTTTCTCCATTCACACTGGCAACTTGGTCCCCTGGCACGAAAAATAGCACTACTACTAGAATGACTGCTAAAATAGATCCTGTAACCCAATAGATTCGTTTCATTATTTTCTCCTTTATTCGTTTGCTGTTTGATTACTAGTTAATGTGAGTACCTGCAATTCGGTAAGTGTTAATGCCGAGCAAATGACACCTGCAGTTACTGTTGTTAAATAGCCTTTCAACTTTGACTTTTGTCCAGATTTCGTTATAGTCCGGTTTTTATCATTAAATAGATCTTGTCCCATAAATGTCCTCCTTTTTTGTTTTATATTACTCTCGGTTTAGCCCTGAAATATGGCTTTTATATGCCTTACAAATCATACTTTAAAAGCTAAATGTGTCAGGAAGATGTCAAAGAAATCTACCTAAGCCTTTTTTATCTACAGTAATAGACTATTTTTTTCGCACAAAAAAACTACTGACCGAAATCAGTAGTTTTATCACTTTATCATTTTGGCAATACAATTCTAAAAGTTGTTCCAGCTGGAGAGCTATCGATTAACATCAGATTGCCATCAAGTGATTGTGCAATCATCTTGCTAAATGGCAAACCAAGTCCTAGTCCTCTCACTTTATACTTTTTTCCTTGTCCTCGGAAAAACTTCTCAAAAATAAGGGCTTGCTCTTCTTTTGGAATTCCTCCCCCTGTATCCTTAATATCGATGGTTATTTGATTAGAGGTTTCCGTAAGAATTAAGTCAATTTTACCAGCACTTTCGATGGCAGCTTTGGCATTATTAAGAAGGTTCGTAATAATTTGCTGAAGACGTAGCGGATCTACGCTAATAACCTGCTGTTTAGCAAGCGTAGTTACGGATACCTCTATATTCGTGTCTCCCTGAACAAGTTTCCATTGATGTATAATATCAAGTAATAGCTCATTGATGTCATGCCTTTCCTTTGAAACTGGTATTGCATTTGCAGCAAATGAATTGAAAGCTAAAAGATCCTCCACCATCTTTTTCATTTTCGCCGTTTCATTTATGGATAGAGCTAAAAATTCTTTTGCATCTTCCCCTGTCACGACATCATCATTAAGTGCCTGTAGTAGCCCACTAATTGATGTGACCGGTGTTTTTAATTCATGCGTCACCCCCGCCAGCATTTCTGTACGGAGTGACTCCAGTTTTTGGAGGCGTTCTGTCATATCCTTGAAAGACTGAACAAGCTCAAATACTTCCTGCTCTTTAATATCATCAGGCAGATTAATATTATAATCTCCAGCTTGAACCTGTTTAGCAGCTCTTGCCACATCTTTAATCGGATTCGATAGCCTGCGAGATAGAAAATAAATCGCCGCCCAGCCCAGCAAGGCAAGACTAATGATCATAACTGCTAACTGCCGGTATTCTTGTTTTACCTGAGTTAAATTATCTTCTAATTCAAAAATAACAACCCATCCCAAAGTGACATCCTGTGACACGATCGGTGTCTTAACTACATAGAAATCTGTCTTCTCATCCTCTAATTTTAGTTTTAGAACATCCTCTTCCTCATCTAGAACAGCTGGAGGAAACTGCCGTAACAGCCGATTCCGCGGACGGTTGCTAGAGAGAATGGTACCAGACGCATCAATGATATAAATAGAAGGGTCACTTTCTATATTCATAAATCTTCCGCGGTCAGTTAAAAATCCCGGCACATCCCCTCTCGGAATCGGTCTTCCTTCACTTAAATTCACAAATCGATCCGCAATTTCCTCTGCCATCAGCCTTGTCATGTTTAATCGGTGCTCAAGCGTTGTATGCTTGATCCATGAAGCGGATATCACCGCTATAACGACAAGTCCAATACAGAGGGTGATTAAATAACGGCTTGTCCAATAGCGGAGCAGCGATATTCTTTTATTATTTTTGATAGACACAAAATTGATACCCCAATCCTCGAAGTGTTTTAATTTCTCCCTCTGAGAGAGGCCAATCCCGAAGCGATTTCCTTAGTCTTTTAATCGATAAATCAACCGCCCGGTCACTGCCCTCATACTCCCAACCCCACACATGCTCTATTAACTGGTCCCTTGTAAAAGTCTGATTCGGATTTTCTGCCAAAAACAAAAGCAAAGATAAGTCACGCGGCGTTAATTCAATTTCTCTACCATTAATTGTTACTCTATGAGAATTGAGATTGATTTGCAATTGTCCAAATTTTCTTGCTGGACCATCATCTATTTGTGCGCGTCTTAAAACTGCATTGACACGCGCCACCACCTCATCAGCTATAAATGGTTTTGGAATATAATCATCTGCACCTCCATTCAACCCGGTCAGCCGATAATGAACATCACCCAAGGCCGTTAGCATAATTACGGGACATGCACTTGTTTGGCGAATTTCTTTTAAAACCGCCCAGCCATCTTTACCAGGTAGCATCACATCTAATAAAACAAGCGCTGGTTTATGAAGGCAGAATTTTTCTATTGCTTCATTTCCTTCAAAAGCCTGTACCGTCTTGAAATTTGCTTTTTGCAAATAAACCTTCAGCACCTGGCTAATAGGAACTTCATCTTCAACAATTAAAATCGTTTTCACGGTCTCATCTCCCTGCATTAATAACTTAATACAGCAATTTAAACTGAATATATGATACTCTTACAACTGGCTAATGTCTATTATAATAGCATTGAAATAAGTCAGCTTGATGTCAGTGAAATAAAATCCTGCAAATAAATAGCTTACGATGTTCGGCCTCATAAAAAAACCGGGCAAAACCGTAGCGGTTTCAGATATCTATCATAAAACATAAAAATATAAATGAAATAGTCCATCAAATTGTAATTAATTTTGATGGACTATTTTGCTGGTTTATGCGGCATTGTGCTACTATTAGTGACTATATTAATATTCTAATTTGGGGTGCCACCAGCAAAATGCGTTTTGTTGGTGGCCAAAAACCAACGGTAAGCTACATTCGTTTCAATTTCCTTGATTGTTTGTCTCATTGAACGTATGCCAAATCATACTGAATAAATGTCCTTTTAATCAGAACAACCTGCATCAATACTTGAACGACCTAATGTTGAATAAAGGTTTTCAACCAATGGGTATATGAAGGAGAAATCAATTGCAGCTTCAAGCTTTCTCACATGGTGATCCTATGGTACGACTTGAATCATTTCCAATTGTTCTCTTTCTAAGCTATTGTTTCTCGACATATTTTCCAACCACCCTAATATTCTCTAATAACATTGTAAAATAAAAAGGACTGTAGGCAAACTCAAGAATTATCGAGTTTGTCCACAGTCTGAAAAGACCTTCTAAGGTCTTTATCTACTTTTTACAAGTAATTCAACTGCTTCTTTTACAAGTTCCTCTGTGCTTTCCCCTTTTTCATCCGCGTTACGTACACATGCAACCAAGTTAGAGCTAACCACTACTCCAATTGTTCGATCAATAGCTGTACGAGCTGCGGAAAGTTGAGTAATAACGTCTTTACAATCTTTATTTTCTTCCATCATTCGTAAAATACCGCGTAATTGTCCTTCGATACGTTTTATGCGGTTCCTTATTTTCTCATCGTAATCCATGTAAATTCCCCCCTTTGATCGTAGGTTTGATGATTCCCTATTTTACTGCTAATTCTTCGATAAATTTCTGAGAATCACTCACTGTATATCCAGTCACTTGGAATCCTTTGCGTCTTAAGATTCGGATAGCTACGTTTTTTTCAAGTCTATTTAAAGCCACAACATGAACCTTCTTATCTGGTATCTCATAACAATACCTTTCCAAATAGGCAACAGGAATATTAATAGATTTCTCGATTACATCTTTGTATGATATATTGTAGTCTCTTACATCTATGACCTCAACATCCGTAAAATTAATTTTTAATATATCTTCACAGTGTATACCAGCTACAGGGAAATACCTCTTATATAATTCCCATAGTATAAATAGTATCAAAAGTAAAAACAATATCAATAGCTTAACAACCCCTTAAGGCAATAAATTAAGGAAACACTGTAGAATTATTATATACCCATATGGGTATATTGTCAATCACCCAACTCACCTTGTGTTTAAAGTAGAAACTATTTTTTCAAAATATAAAAAACCCGCCGTTTAGGCGAGTCGAAAAAATTAAAATGCTATAAATCGATAACCGATACCTCTGACCGATTCAATGATTTCTCCGTCAGTTATGTGCACCTTAAACTTTTCGCGGAGTTTTAAAATATGAACGTCAATCGTTCGTTCCGAAACAATCTTATCATCGGTTGGATATAATTCATCCAAGATTTGGTGACGCGTCAATGTTTGGTTTGGGTGTCTCATCAGAAAGTAAAGAAGGCGGAATTCATGCAGAGTTAATGAAATCTCATGTCCTTGATATCTTACTTCTCCTTTTAATGGCTTTAGGACAATACCTCGATACGATATTTTACTACAACGATGGGCCGTTCTTCTTAAGACCGTTTCAACCCGTGCAATCAGCTCCTCATGACGGAAGGGCTTACGCATAAAGTCGTCAGCTCCTAATCGTAAAGCTTTAACAGTAGCCATTTCATCAGTAAGACCAGATACAACCATGAGTGGTATTTCACTTTTTTGTTCTTTTCTGATCCACTTACAAAGGTCATATCCACTTCTATCTGGTAAAAGGAGCTCACTGATACAAAAGCATGGGTCAAAGGTCAAAAAATAGTCTTTTGCTGTTTTATAAGAAGTAGCCTCAAGAACATCAAATCCTGCATCCTCTAATTGTTTCCTTATCGTATCTCGGATTTGTTCATCACTATCTACAATCAATATTGATTTTCCTCGTCTATTCAAAACTCTCACCACATTTATTCTACACTATTTATTAGCTCTGTCATCAATTCCTTATCCATTGGTCCAACGATTTTCTTACGAATAATTCCATTTGAATCTATAATATAGCTTGTTGGTATTGTATATGCTTGGTACGTATCCCCTCCGAGATCCCCTTCTTTATCCAAAGGAATTGGAAATGTTAATCCATATTCCTCAACGAACTTTCCTATTTCCGAAGTATCCTTCTCCAAAGTTGTTAGATTTACCGCAATTACTTCTACTCCATTTTTAGCTTGTTCCTCGTAAAAATCCTGCATATGGGGCATTTCTGCTTTACAAGGAGGACACCATGTTGCCCAAAAGTTTAAAATCACTTTTTTTCCAACCATATCTGAAAGTTTAAGTTGTTCCCCTTTTAATGTCTTTAATTCAAAATCCGGAGCTTTATTACCTTCTTCAATCCCTACCTCAATATCCTCTGATACCTCTTCTGTTTTCTTCGCTTTTTCCGCATCCGCTTTTGAAAATTGGGTATCATAAATTGCCCAACCTACCAGACCTACTAATCCTAAAATAATGATTATATTTCGTATCATATGTGATCACCTCTCATTAAAAAAATGTAAACGAAGGTAAATAGTCACTAAGGTTCTCAACCTCAGTTATATTTTCGAACAAGATTACTCCCTTCTGATGCTATATCTGTGATTTGATTTTATTTTTTATTTAGATAAAACCAAGAAATGAGAATTAAACTAATAAAAAACCATTGCTCCATGGTAAATAAAAATAGTCGAACACTTTGCGGTAATAAAGTAAGCTGTAAAATAACCATACTAAATAACCAAATGATCATCACATTTACTAGTCCATTCAGAGATGGCTTACGTATAAGAATGAACAGTAATAGAATAAAAGTGATAACCCCAAGTGCTACATGATAGAGTGTTTCAGTACCAAGAAGTATAGCTGCAAGCGTTTGATACCCACCCACTACTACTAAACTATAATTGAGAACAATCTGGATCATTTGATGTTCCGACAAGCTCATTTTCTTTAACTTATAAAATACAAATAAGATTGTTATTATAACCGCAATTAATAATCCGTCTGATCCACCAGTAAAGTATAAAAGTGAAAGAGGACTTTTTAGGACCAGCTGTGGCTCAAGTATTAGTAAGCTGGCTTTCCAGGAGACAAATCCGATAAAAATACCGTTTGACAGGATATCAAAAATCTTCTTTTGAGAATCCTTTTCATGAGTAACTTTTAACCATACTTTTATAAAAACAAGCCCTGCTATAATTGCTATTCCAAGAATGACCCATTTTAGTAGAATTGATAAAGAACCTATTTGAATAACTGCCATTCGTTTTTCCCCTTAATTTCATGGATTACAGGTTAACCGCATGTTCATTATACCATACCGGGTATATATAAATATACTCTAAGTTGGTTATTCAATTATTTGCTAAACCACGTATCTCAAATGTTTCGGTGACTTGAATTGAATCCTTAACAGATTGTATCATACTACAGTTTTTCCGAGTAACTTCTAACGATTTTTGAATTTGTTTTTCACTTATGTTCTTTCCGGTTACTATAAAATGAAGATTTATTTTGGTGACTCGGTTTGCTTCCTCGGGATTTCTATCGACGGTTGCTCTAACCCTTATAGAATCCACTTGTATTCGTTTCTTTTCCAGCACTTTAGTAAATATTCCAGAACTACAGCCTACTAATGAAGAAACAAGTAACTCAACAGGCCTTACTCCCTTGTGAGGATCTGCTGAGACATGTAACTCCTGATATTCGGTTTGTATACGGCATGAGCCATCTCTTACTTCGTATTCAAACAATTCGTTTCTACCTCCTGCATAGTGAAAACTTTATTTACACTATTATGGCATAGAATTATTAAGTTTCTGTTAAGAGGCTTTTGAAAAAAGTTCTAAACACTAATTATGGATGGTGGACCTCCAGTAGAAAAAGGTCCTTTTTCGGATAAATATGCTTTTATCACTTCAATTGCGTGTACATGTTTCGGTTGTTTTCTGTTGCTATATTGTTTAAAGAGCTGTTCTCCCGCACTAATAATGCGATAAACCTTCTCTGGGTTAAAGGGTTCACCATTAATCGCTAAATACTGAATACGATGTCCCTTTGGATTATAAGGCTTATATGTCATAAATAAGCCACTGGAACGTAAGACATAGCCTCCCTTTTGTTGAAACGGATCTGTCGAATATACTTGTTCAAGATTTTTTTCTAGTTCTTGAAAGATTTCATTACCTGTTAGCTCCAACGAAAAAATCTCCGGGTTGGTAGGGATGATTGTATGCAAATCATATAAAGATATGTTTCCTGGTGCGACAGGAGTACCGTATCTCCACCCGTGAGAAAATGAAAAATCTGCATCAAATGGGTAAAGATAAGAGTTTGTTATGAGCTTGTCCATCGGCGCTTCGTTTAGCGTCATTCTATGAAGCAATGTATCAGATTTTCCGACTATTTCTTCTTTCATAAACGAATAAGGCTCCATTACCTGTTGAATTAGGTAATTAATTTTGTCATTATCTTCAAATTGACTTACATCTAACGGAATAAATTTATGCGAGTAGTCTATAACTCTGTTCTTCTCACATGTTACTTCCAGTAATCCGAGAAAGGAACCACTAGCTCCCGATTGAAAGATAAGGGTTTCATTTTGAATGATTGGTTTTGTTATACGGTCATGACTGTGTCCACTCACAATCACATGGATACCACTAACCAATGATGCTAGTTTGTAATCAAGCGGTAATCCCATATGGCTTAAAAGGACTATGAGATCGACATTCTCCTTTTGTAAAGCTTCAACACACCTCTTAACCTCATCTACCCCAATTGAAAATTCTAAGCCAGCAGAAAAAGCCTCAGGCATCGTTACATCTACATATGGATAGGTTCTTCCAATTACACCAACAGTGACATCATTCACTTCTTTTACAATATAGGGTTCAAATAATGAGGTGACCCTCGTTTCCTTTATATGTACATTACATGCGAATGCAGGAAATGGCAGCTGCTTCACCAATTTTACAAGTTGATCTGGTTCATACGCGTAATCCCAATTGCCTGGAACAAATGCATCAATTTGCATCTCCTGTAAAAGCGGAAGGACCGCTTCGCCCCTCGACAAAACAAGTGGGGCAGTGCCGTGAAATAATTCTCCGCCGTCTAGGAACAAGACATTTTGGTTCCGTTTTAGTTCTTTCACAAATTGAAAAATCCTTGAAAAGCCACCTACCCTCCGGAGATGATAGTTGCTATTCCAAAAGAGCTCATTATGTTCCTCAAGATTTCCATGTGTATCATTCTGCTGAATAATTGTAAGTTTCTTTGCCATCATCCCAACTCCTCATAGTAATTGATTTATGAGTAGTATGAGCATCTTTAAAATCTATAGTAGAAAAATTTCCACAAACAAAAAAGGAGGGTGTGCTCCTCCTTTCTCGTTAAAATATTTTTTGTAGCAATATAATGACTCCTACCAGGAGCCAGACAAGAACACCAGGTCATATTGGCGGAATGCCCTTAACCTTTGAGTCCTTGTTTGTCTTAATTCCTCAAGTACCATTACCACAATTCTTGTTGGGCTTCTCCATTGTTTCACCCCATTTCAATTTTGGTACAACTACACGTTAAAAATGAACAAAAAGGTCAGCTGACACCGCTTCATTAAGGATCCACTTTATCGGAACCTGTTCAATCGAGTATAAAAAATTTGTATGATTTTGAATATCTAAATCAACAGCATACAATTTAACCCCCGAGTCTACTGCTATATCAAAGAGTTCGCGAATAGTTGGTGCGTTAAAATTCTTTAACGCTTTTGACAAATATTCAGTTCCATCAGAAACAACTGGAACAAACCCTTTATCAAGTAAATTAACACCTTTTCTTAAAAAAGCTAATGAAACATTAGCTCCTGAAGAAGCTGCGCCAACCGCAATATTCAATGGAGGATATGCCGATTCTAATTCATCATGTAAGACTAACACAACTACTTTTCGTTTTTTCATTAGAAGTCCCCCTTCAACAGCTCAAAACGGCATCTGCTTCATATGCTTTTTCTAGAAAAGTTACAACACCAGCTAATTCGGCTCCATCTATAAGTTCAAGACCATCTGCAATTAATACATTCATTTGACAACCAAATAATTTTATTCCTTTATCAACTGCATTTTGTAAAAGAATATCTAGATCAACATTATGATTCCTTTTTCTAACCTTTACATAATTCTTATCAAGAACTCTTGCACCATCAAGGTCAAAGAATATACTTACTTTATGCCCATTCTCGACCATGCGTAAAACTTCTTTTAAAACAAAGGGTACATTTGAACGTAATGATACAAAGAAAACAAAATTTCTCATAAAGATTACCCTTCCTTCTTTAAGCATATCGGTCTCTTTATTTTATAGAATATCCATCCAAATCTTCACTGCAGTTGCAGCGATTAAAATTGCAAGGATAATCTGTAAAACCTTTGTGTTCATCTTCTTCCCTGCATTTGCACCTAGTGGTGAAGCAATTAAGCTTGCTACAATCATAATAATGGCTGGAACATATTCAATTTGGCCTGTTGTTATTTTTCCTACAGTAGAACCAATGGATGAAATAAATGTAATCGCAAGTGAAGATGCGATTGTCATTCTGGTAGGAATTTTTAAGACAACGAGCATGATCGGTACAAGTAAAAATGCGCCGGCTGCTCCAACAATCCCAGCACCTAAACCTACAATAAAGGCAAGTACAGCAGCTAACCACTTATTAAAAGTAACTTGGTCAAATGGAACATCATCTACATTTTTTTTCGGAATGAACATCATAACAGCAGCAATTAACGCTAACACACCATAGACTACGTTAATTCCACCCTCTGACATAAATTTGGATCCAAATCCACCAACAAAACTACCTACTAAAATACTAATCCCCATATAGAGAATCAGTGTTTTATTTAAATACCCACCTTTACGATATGCCCAGACACCACCAATAGTTGCAAAAAATACTTGAACAGCACTGATTCCTGATACCTCATGAGCACTGAAAGCTGCTAAACCAAATAATGGTGGAATATATAATAGCATTGGATATTTAATGATAGATCCACCGATTCCTAACATTCCTGAGATATATGAACCAATAAAACCAATTAGAAAAATTGTAATGATAAATGTAAAATCCATTTATGTTTACCTCCTCTTGAGAAAAGGGAACCATATACGGTTCCCTTTTTTTGGTTGTTTACGCCTTTTTAATCCAGAACTTTAATACTTCATTATCTTCTTCGTGCTTTATTAGTTCATGACCACCAGACTTAGCCCAAGCTGTTAGGTCATTTATAGCACCTTTGTCAGTTGCATGAATTTCAAGGACTTGGCCTGATTCGATTTCATTCATTGCTTTTTTTGTTTTTACGATCGGCATTGGACATGCGAGTCCTTTTGCATCTAATACCTTTGCTATATTCATAAAAATAACTCCTCCTATCAATTAAGTTCGTAATTAGCGTACCGCACAACGGTTTGGTCCGATTTCCATTTCACGTTGTTTTTCTTCATCAGGAGAAATTTTCCCCATGTTTGTTTCACGGATTTCTTGATATGCATTTGGTTGTGGTGGTAGGTTTTTTGTTACGATTCTTCTAAATTCTGCTTCGTCCTTAATATTTAGACCATGGTTCTTCGCAAATAGTGTTCCTAGTTTTTCGGATACACTTCCATCTTCATTTAATTCGTCAATAATCATGAAGTGAGCAGGTAAAACCACTAGGTCATCAGACAATTCTTTATAACGGTTATAAAGAGTTTCTCTTAGATCTCCTACCCAATCCTGTGCTAAACCAGCAAGGTCCGGTCTACCGATTGAATCAATAAATAGAATATCACCAGAAAGTAAGAATTTTTCATCCACAACGAAAGAAGTAGATCCAATTGTGTGACCTGGAGAATACAATGCATGAATATTAATGGTTGTATGACCAATAGTCACATCTTGACCACCTTCTAGAGCAGCGTATTCAAACGTTACTTCTGTAGCATCTTTTGGTGGTAACCAGTAAGTTGCATTTGTAGCTTCTGCGATTTTTCTTCCTCCAGAAATATGATCAGCATGTAAGTGAGTATCAAATACATGTGTGATTTTTGCACCCTTGCTCTCAGCAAAATCAAGGAAGATATCAGTCATACGGGTTGCATCAATAATAGCTGCTTCACCATTTGATACAACCATGTAAGATAGACAGCCTTTTCCGATACGAACGAATTGATAGATTTCGCCACCATCTTTAAAGTCGCCCACTTTAACTGGCTCTAAATGTTCACTCCAAGCCTTCATACCACCTTTAAGGTAGGAAACAGCTAGCCCAGCTTCAGAAAGCATATCAGCTACCATGACAGATGAACCTTCTTTGGCACAAACTACTAAAATATCCTTATCTTTTGGTAGATTTTCAAGGATTTCCTCAACCCCGTCTAGTAATTCAAAGTACGGAATGTTTAAATAGTCGAAGTTTTCACCTTCAATTTTCCAATCGTTAAAATCACTTTCGTTACGAACGTCTAAGATAAACAATGATTCTTTAGCGAATACTTTTTTCGTAACATCTTTTGCAGTCATTACGTGAACAGCCATTTCCTTATTACCCCCTACGGTATATTTTAAATTAAAATTTTTTTATATTACGATTTATTTATGAATTTTTTAGTGCTGCCATGATGCTATTTGGATCATAGCCTAGTACCCATTTTCCATTTACTTCAGTTTGTGGTACACCCATTTGACCGGTTTTGTTTACAACATACTGCATCATTTCAGGTTTGGATTCAACATTAATTTCTGTAAAAGGAATATTTTGATCTGTTAAAAAATTTTTTAGCATTACACAATAAGGACAACGAGTTGTAGTGTAAACTTTAATAGTATTCATGACTTCATTACTCCTTTTTTCATTCATTTGTAATAGATTTTGTTTTTCCAGTCCAATTACTCATTCCTGGTATCACATTAACAACATTTTTGAAACCTTTTTTTGTTAGCTTTTGTGAAGCTAAGTCACTACGGTTACCTGTGCGACAAACTACATAGATTTCTTGATCTACATTCAGTTCATTCATTCTTTCCTCTAATTCTCCTAACGGAATAGAGATTGCCTCAGGAATATGACTAAATGCATATTCAGCAGCTTCACGAACATCTAGAACAAGAATATCCTTTCCAGAAGAAAGAGCAGCCTCAAGATCTTCGTTTGAAACAACATTCGGATGTTTTTTCTCTGCTACTTCTTCACCGCTAGCTTTACGAATATAATGTTTCAGTATATCGCCTTCTTCTATTGTGCCAAGGTATTGATGCCCAGTGCTCTCAGCCCATGCTTTAAGATCTGCTTTTGAACCTTTATCGGTTGCTTGTACCTCTAGGACCTGACCGCCCTCTATATTATTAATTGCTTTCTTAGTTTTCACAATCGGCATCGGGCAAGCCAACCCTTTTGCATCTAATACAAGATTCGTTTTTAATGACTCCATTTTATTACCTCCGAAAAAACAATTTTAACGTTAAATCATCAATCAAAATCATATTTGGATATCTGTTGTACATAAGTTGTATAAGTGTCCATGTTTAAAAGAAACTGTGCACCTTTATATACCTATAATGGTATTATACAAACTCAAAAAGATTACTCTACATTACCTTCCCAAGCGAGCATCCCGCCCTCCATGTTGATCACTTTGAATCCTTGTCCTTCAAGGAATTGAGAAGCTCTTCCACTTCTACCACCTGAACGGCAAACCATAACATATTCTTTTGACTTATCAAGTTCATGCATACGGAATTCTACTAATCCTAGTGGGATATTCACAGCACCAGGAATTTTTCCTGCCGTAACTTCATCCACTTCACGAACATCGATGATATTTAACGTTTTACCTTCGTTTAGTAATGTTTCAACTTCTTTAGCTGTTAGTTGTTTCATTTTGATTTCCTCCATTTTCAACAAGTTTATTTACAATTGTGATAGCTATCATTATCTCCAGGAACTCACGCCACCCTTAACATTTGTTATATGCTTAAAACCTAATTTTTTTAATTGCTTGCTGGCTTTTTGACTTCTCATACCACTCTGGCAGATCACAACTACTTCCTTATCCTTTGAAAGTTCATTCGCTTTTTTTGCAAGCTGATGAAGTGGCATGTTTTTAAACCCTTTGATGTGATAGCCTTTAAACTCACCAGGAGTACGAACATCAATAAATTGTTTGTTTTTGTCCTTTAATTCATTATTTAATTCAACTGTGTTAATACTTCTAATTCCTCTTGTAGGAATAAGACGTTGTACGATAAAAATTACAATTAGTGCAAAAACGATATAATTGATATATTCCATGTTCATTACCTCCTGTGTGCAATAAAGTCTCTTAGATAAACAAGTTTACATTTCCATCTTCAGCATCTGCTAAATAAGCCGCAACACCTGCTAATTCAACATTTTTTAGAAGTTCCTCTTGTTTAAGTCCAAGTAAATCCATTGTCATTGTACATGCAACGAGCTTGATATCCTGCTCTTGCGCCATTTCAATAAGCTGTGGTAATGGCAACGCATTATGTTTTTTTATTACATCCTTGATCATTTTTGGCCCCATTCCTGCCATATTCATTTTTGAAAGTCCTAGTTTATTTGCACCCCTAGGCATCATTTTGCCAAACATTTTTTCAATGAGGCTTTTGTCTGCTTTAATCTCTTCATCTTTACGTAAAGCATTTAATCCCCAAAAAGTATGGAAAATTGTTACTTCATGATCATATGCTGCTGCACCATTCGCAATAATATAAGCTGCCATTACCTTGTCATAATCCCCGCTAAATAATACGATCGTTGTTTTTTTTCTTTCAGTCATTCTTATTCCTCCCATTTACTCCAATGTATTAGCCTTTTTTTATATAAAAGTAAAGAACACCATTTTCCTCTTTTGTTTCAACTAGTTCATGTCCAGTAGATGCTGCCCATGCTGTTAAATCATTTTTTGCACCTTTGTCAGTTGCAAGAACCTCTAAGATTTGCCCTGACTCAAGACTATCAATTGCTTTTTTTGTTTTTACAATAGGCATTGGGCAAGCTAACCCTTTTGCATCTAATACTTTATCTATATTCATGTAGATAACCTCCATAGTTTTATTTTTACCTTTACCCCTATGGGTATAATGTTAACTAAAATAAAAACGGGTGTCAACCCTATTATTTCTTACTTATTATTCAAAATTTAAAGATGCTGTGATAAAAATCACATTTCCAATGTTATACCCTAATGGGTATATTGTCAACAGATAAAATAAAAAAGTTGGATGTTTTTTTCACATACACCCAACTATAGCTATTACACGCTTTTCTCAATACATCTTATTAGCCTTTCTTCAATATCCTTAGCAAGAGAATGTATCTTTTCATCCTTCATCATGGTAATAAGTGATGTCGGTCTCGGCATTCCAATACTCGTCGTTTCTTTTTCATTATAAACAACTATTTTACATGGTAGGAAGTAACCTGCCATAATGTTTTCATTAATAACTCTATGTGCTTCATGTGGATTACATACTTCAAGAATTTTAAACTCTTTTTGAAAATCAAGACCTTTTGATTGCAGTTTTTCCTTCAAATCGAAATTCCACAACACACCAAATTGTTCTTCTTTTAAGTTGTCCTCTAGGCTTTTTATAGCCTCTTCCATATTCTTTTTCGTTGTAACCGTATAATCAAACATCATGATTCCCCTTTACCCATTAATTTACGTCGGTTAAGACTGCATAGACTGCTTCATGAAGGATCTTAACAGTAGGTTGAAATCCATTGCTATGTAAAAAGTTCTCCATCTCCTTAGAAGAGATTCGTTCATGCAGTGGTGGCCCCATTTCAGATTCTACAGCTTCCCAATCTACAATAAGGAGTTTTCCTCCTGGTTTAATAATACGTTTTATTTCCTCTAGTGCCTTTGTCATATTTGGGATCTCGTGCATCACAAATGCAATGAAGGCCTTGTCTACAGTATCTTCTTCCATTTTTATATTTTCTAAATCACTTTGGATATAGGTAATATTTTCGATACTTGCCTTATTCGCTCTCTCTTTTAGAAGTTCTAACATTTTTTGTTCGATATCAACCGCATACACTGTATCTCTAGTGGTTTGCGCAAATGGAATGGTAAAAAAACCATTTCCAGCTCCCAAGTCGACAATCTTGTCACTTTCTGTTAGTCCAAGCATTGTAATGATTCTTTCCGGGTCAACGATCTTCTTTCTATCTGGATTAATTAATTTATCAGCCTTTTCAGGATTAAATCTGTGTCCAGCCATTTATCTCACCTCTTGTTTAAAATAATATATCTACCCAAATCTTGATAGATGTTGCAAGAATTAGTGCCGCTAATATCCACTGTAGAATCTTCGTATTTACTTTTTTACCTAGATTTGCTCCAAGTGGAGAAGCAATTAAGCTTGCAATAACCATAATTAGTGCTGGGAAATACTCTACCTGACCGGTTGTTAATTTTCCAATTGTTGCTCCAATAGAAGAAATAAACGTTATAGCTAATGATGAAGCAATTGTCATACGAGTTGGTATTTTTAAAACCACAAGCATGATAGGTACTAAAATAAATGCACCCGCTGCTCCTACAATTCCAGCACCAATACCTACTATCAGTGATAGAATTGCAGCCAACCATTTATTAAAGGTTACTTGCTCAAGTGGAATATCATCTATTCCTTTTTTCGGGATAAACATCATCACAGCTGCAATAACTGCAAGTATACCGTATACAAGGTTAATTGCACCCTCACTCAAAAGCTTTGAACCATATCCCCCTATAAAGCTTCCTACTAATATGGCTACTCCCATGTAAATAATAAGTGTCTTATTTAAGTAGCCACCTTTTCGATATGCCCATACCCCACCCATTGTTGCAAAAAACACCTGAACTGCACTTATTCCAGAAACCTCGTGGGCGCTAAACGCAGCTAATCCAAATAACGGTGGTATATATAACAGCATAGGGTATTTAATAATAGATCCACCAATTCCAACCATACCAGAAATAAATGAACCAATGAATCCAATTAAAAAAATCACAATTATAAAAGAGAAATCCAAACTCAAATCACCTCATTAGATGAGTGACCTTTAAGGTCAACACAATTCTTTTTTATCTTATCCAACTAATTAAGAAGGCTATTCATCACACCTCCTCTAACCCTTATTATTTCTTTTACAGGAGTTAAAATACGAAGTGATTTTTTCCACATAATTTCTTAATAGCCTGTGACAATGAGACTTGATATTATATAACAGTTGTTAAATCTTAAATTGGTTTTGTGCTTATCTGATTAAAAGAGGATTATGATTGTTTTCATAAAAATAGCTAGGAGTATTATTTTATTTCCTAGCTGTTAATCATTATTATTTTTTAATGTCAGATAATTTTTTTAAGTGATATGGCCTAAAGGCAAAGTAAACCAGAATGAATTATAATTCTGATTCGATATTAGCCCAATCTTCCCATTATGATGTTCAACAATTTCTTTTGAAATCGATAGTCCAAGTCCTGTTCCACCCGTTTCACTATTTCTTGAAGAATCAGTTCGATAAAATCTCTCAAAGATTTTTTCTTGGTTAAATTCTGAAATTCTTTGGCTAGGTCCACTTACGGTCACGAGGTATTCTTCATCTAATGCTTCTCCTTTTATGATAATTGGCCCTGTACCCTCATAATAACGGATTGCATTATCGATCAAATTACTAATTACCTGTGGAATCCCTCCATTGATAACAGTCACTTTTCCATAATCCGTTTGTAAATCTACTTTAATACCTCTCTGATCCAATAACCATTTAAACATTTCAACGGATTGCTCTAGCAATAAGCGCATATCTACCTGCTGTCTTTCAGTAAAGTTTTGTATGGACGCATAATCCCATTCTTTTAATATCTCAAACTGTTCAACCATATGCGTAAGACGTTTAGATTCTTTCTGAAGTGATTCATATAGTTTTGGGTTACCTTCAATGACCCCATTACTTAATGCATTTAAGTAACCATTTAAATTTGATAACGGCGTTCGAAATTCATGTGATAGATCCGAAATAAGTTTCTGTCGATATTGTTCATTATTCTTTAATTGCTGTACTAATTCATTAAAATGGAGAATAAGTTGTTCTATCTCTCCATCCGATTTCACTTTAATTGGCTCGGGATAATGCCCTTGCTTCATAATTTTTGTAGACTCTATCAATCTATTCAATGGTTTAATTAACTTCGTTGTTATATAAAAATGAACTACGCTACCCATTATGATTACACTGACACTAAATATCCATAAATATTGAAAAAGTGTCGTATTGAACTCATTTTGTTTTTGAGCATTAATTTGCCCCATGCCCTCAACCAAGAAACAAGCTGTGTTATAGATCGCCCAACTACTCAAGATGATAAATGTGGCAATAACTATAATATTTGTCAGTGTTAATCTCCATAAAACCTTTTTGGGAAAGCATGATTTTAACACTTTATCCATCAACAAATTTATACCCCATTCCTCTGACCGTTTGTATTCGTTTTGGAGAAGACGGATTATCTTCAATTTTTTCTCGTAGCTTTTTAATATGGGCATCGATCGTCCTATCTAATATCATTTTATCAGCATAGGGGTATAATTGATTTACTAAATCCTCTCTTGATAAAACTACATTCGGATTTTTTAAGAAATGATATAAAAGTTTGAATTCATGATTAGTTAAATTTAACTTTTTATCATATAAGATAACCTCGCCTTTTCTAGGTTTTATAGATAAACCTCCATATGTTATCTTTTGGCAAAATTGCCCTGTCCTCCTTAGAACAGCTTCGACATGGGCCAGAAGTTCATTAGGATCAAAAGGCTTAGTTAGATAATCATCCGCACCCATTTTTAATCCCTTTATCCGATCATCGATACGTGCTTTCGCCGACAACATAATAATGGATACCTCATTTTGCTCTTGTTCTCTAACCCACATACAAAAATCTTCTCCACTTAGCTTTGGAAGCATTAAATCAAGAATGATTAAACATGGATGGTATGTTAAGAAGGCATCTTTTGCTTGTATTCCATCTTCAGCTTCAATTACATGATAACCTTCCTTTTCTAAGTAAATTTTAATTAACTCGCGAATCATTTGATTATCTTCAACAACCAGTATGGATTGTGTCACATAGGTCACCTCTTGACTATTGTACTGAACAACAAGGCTTATTTCACCTTTTCGAATTCTTGAGCCATTGATTCATAATTCATTGCACCTATGGAAATAAATTGTATATGCCCATTTGAATCTACCAAATAAGAAGTAGGATATGCATATACTTCGTAAGTTTCTGATACACTTGAGTTTTCATCAAGCACTATGGGAAAAGTCAAACCATAATCCTCTACAAACTTACTAACATCTTCTTGACTCGGCTCAGTTGATGTTAAATTAACAGCTAATATCTCAATATCCTTTTTTTCATATAATTCTTGCATATCAGGCATCTCTGCTCTACATGGGGGACACCAAGTTGCCCAAAAGTTAATAAAGACTGGTTTACCTCTATAATCGGACAAACTCACAGTTTCACCATTCAAAGTTTTAAGCTGAAAGTCAGGTGCTAATTCACCCTTTGTAATTCCACTACCATCAGACGTTGTCACTACATCAGCATTCGTTTCTCCTTCTGATATAGTGTTTTGCGTTGTTGTATCGCCATTGGAAAAAACCGCTTCAAAAATCACCCAACTAAACATCCCGAATATGATTACAGCAAGAATAATTTTGTTTATTTTACTCAACTCTTTAACCTCCACCTACTATCCTAATTTCGATAACCATGTTCCTTCAACGATATCAAGTAAAAAGCCCGTAATTCGCGGCATCAAGCCTAAGAATAATACTAGGCCCATTAAAATCATAATTACTCCGCCCGTTTTCATAATCAATGAACTTCTGCGTACAATCCACTTTGTTGATCCGAGAAAGAAAGTCAATATTAGATAAGGTAAAGCAAAGCCAATAATATACATCATTGTATATACCATGCCTTGCGTGGGATTACTTGCGGCCAATAGCAAAATTGAACCGAAGATTGGTCCTATACAAGGCGTCCATCCAGCGGCAAAGCCAAGTCCCACAAAAAACGTCCCTACATATCCTGAAGGTTTTCTTGCAAACTGAAACCGCCTTTCCTTCATTAATAAAGAGATATTTAACCACCCCGCAACAAACAACCCCATTACAATTAAAAAGATACCTGCAATTCTCTGAATCAATAATCCTGTTTCACCGTTTAATATTGATTGAATCCATTGTCCGAAAAAAGAAGCACTTGCACCTAAGCTAATAAAAACGAGTGAAACACCTAATAAAAATACGATCGAATGACTTAATAACTTCCCGCGTATTTTAGTATTTTGTCTTTCATTTAGTTCTTTCACACTTATTCCAGTAATGTAAGATAAATATGCTGGGAAAATAGGAAGTACACAAGGTGAAAGAAAAGACAGTGCTCCAGCAGACATAGCTAGTAACATTCCTACAATTAATACAGTATCTGCTCCAATTACACTCAAAGAAATCCCTCTTTCTATTTGATAATAAATTAAAATATATATAATAGAAAAAATATCTATTTTATAGTCCCTAAAAAATATAATAAAAGTCCAATGTGAAAATTCTATGAAAATAACGAAATTCTTTTTCACTTTAAAAATTTGGTAAAAGCGTCTCTACTTCAGTAGAAACGCTTTTTTATAAGTCATATGAATGTTACTCACTTCAAAGGGAATAGGTGACTTTTTGCCACCTATCTTTTTGTTTGTTAACCTTTTTTAATCCAAAACTCTAGTACGCCATTTTCCTCTTCCTCTATAATAAATTCATGTCCGCCTGATTTCGCCATGCTGTTAAATCATTTTTAGCACCTTTATCGGTCGCTTGAATTTCCAAAACATCTCCTAATTCCAATGTGTCCATTTCTTCTTTGTCCTAACGATAGGCATAGGACAGGCGAGACCTTTACAATCCAACACCTTAGTTGATTGAACAGCATTGTGTTTCTCCTTACTACCTAACCGCACATCGATTTGGTCCAATTTCCATTTCCCGCTGTTGCTCTAGTTCCGGATTGATCTTACCCATATTTGTTTCGCGTATTTCCTGATATGAATTCGGTTGAGGAGGAAGATTTTCAGTTACAGTCCTTCTAAATTCATTTTCATCATGTATATTTAATCCATGATTTTCTTTATAGAGGACTCCAAGTTTCTCAGACACACTTCCATCATCATTCATTTCATGATGAGTCATAAAGTGTGCTGGGAGAACGAAAAGGTCATCTGCTAGTTCCTTATATCTCTTATATAAGGTATTTCGAAGATCACTTACCCAATCCTCAGCTTTTCCTGCAAGATCTGGGCGACCAATCGAATCAATGAATAAAATATCTCCTGTTAATAAATATTGATCATCCACGACAAAGGATGTACTCCCGATTGTATGTCCAGGTGAGTATACTGCTTTAATTGTCGTTTCTCCTACCTGATATTCATCACCATCTTGAATATGGTTATATTCATATGTGACTTCATCAGCATCCTTAGGTGGTAAATAATAAGTAGCACCATGTTTTTCAGCAAGTTTTCTCCCACCTGATATGTGGTCTGCATGAAGATGAGTGTCCAGTACATGTTTCATCTGGATGTTGTGCTCACTAATGAACTCCTCATATTGTTCGATCATTCGGTTTGTATCAATCATAGCTCCTTTGCCATTTGACTCGATTAGGTATGACAAACACCCTTTCCCAATACGAACAAATTGATAAATCGAACCACCATTTTTTAAGTCACCAATTTTTATCGGTTCTAAGTATTCACTCCATGCTTTCATTCCGCCTTCTATAGAAAACACGTTATTCGTGAAACCAGCTTCCATAATTTGATCTGCTACAAACTCAGAGGAACCACCTTTCGCACAAATGACATAGATGTCTTTGTCTCTTGGTAACTGGTCTTGAACTGGCTCAATTCCATCAATTAACTCGAAATAAGGTTTATTGATAACTTCCACATTTTCCCCTTCAATTTTCCAATCATCGAAATCATCCGTGTTTCTTGCATCGAGAATAAAAAGCTTCTCTTTACTTAGCACTTTTTTCACTAGTTCTTTTACTGAAATTGTTTGTGCCAAATTTGTCCCTCCTTAGAATGTAAGTGTTACGTCTGCATCCTTCGCATACGTTAAGAAGGTAACGGCTCCTCCTACATCAATACCTTCCACAAAATGCTCTTTTTCTAAGCTCATCACATCCATTGTCATCTGGCAGGCAATCATTTTGACACCCATCTCGCTTGCCATGGAAACTAATTCTTCAATTGGGGGAACATTAGCTTTTTTAAAACCCTCCTGAAAATGTTCTGTACCCGCCGGCATTGGTAGGTTTTTATGTCCTTCTTTATGAATGAGGTTTAACCCCTCAAATGTAAAAAAGATTCCTACTTCTGCATCGGTTGCTGCGGCAGCAGTAGCAATATTAAAAACCTTATATGCATCGAACATACCACCATTTGCAGCAATAATCGCTACTTTCATGATTCATTCCTCCTTATTTACTCTCGATTTGGCCTTTCCATTCTTTCATACCTGGGACAACATTTTTTACATGTTGAAACCCTTTCGCTGTAAGCTGTTGAGCTGCTAAATCACTTCGACTACCTGTGCGACATATAACATGAAGGTTTTCGCTTTTATCTAGTTCTTCAAAGCGTTTTTCTAACTCGCCTAAAGGTATATTAATAGCACCTGGAATGTGTCCAAATGCGTATTCAGCTGGTTCTCTTACATCAAGTATTGTAACTTTTTCGTTACCGTCAATTGAATTTTGAAGATCCTCGAGTGTAGCAACAGCATCATGTTTCTTCTCAGGCTTTTCCTCTTCCGACGTTGCTTTACGAAGATAATGCTTTAATGTATCCCCTTCTGTGACCGTTCCTAAATATTGATTACCCGTGTTCTCTGCCCATGCCTTGATATCTGCAGTAGATCCTTTGTCAGTTGCCTGGATCTCCATTACTTGTCCTGGTTCAAGTGTGGTCATTTCTTTTTTCGTTTTTACAATCGGCATTGGACATGCAAGACCTTTCGCATCAAGAACTCGATTCGCTGTTACTGTCATATAATAACCCCCTTTCAAGAGTATTATTTCTTATTAGGCAAATTGAATACCTTCAAGGGCACTTCCACAAATTTCTTCCGCTGATGTGATTTTTATCACATCTTTTATATTTACGTTGGACTAATATAGGGGTAGGGGTATTAACTAAAGATAAATTTTTCATAATAAGGAGAGATAAAAGATGGGTAAAAAAATTGTAGTTGTCGGTGGCGTTGCGGGCGGAGCTACTGCTGCAGCAAGACTTAGAAGATTAGATGAAAGTTCACAAATCGTTTTATTTGAAAGAGGAGAACATATTTCCTTCGCAAACTGCGGTTTACCATACTATATAGGTGAAACCATCCAAAAACGCGAAAAACTACTTGTCCAAACAGTAGATGGAATGAGTAAAAAGTTCAATTTGGATATTAGAAATGTCAGTGAAGTAACAAAGATTAACCGTGATACTAAAACTGTTTCAGTTAAAAATCTAAAAACAGGCGAGGAATATGAAGAGAGCTATGATGTACTAGTTCTCTCTCCCGGAGCAAAGCCACTTGTTCCACCTATTCCAGGTTTAAACGAGGCTGAGAACGTATTTACACTTCGCAATATACCTGATACTGATAAAATTAAAAGCTTTGTTGATCATAAACAACCAAAAGAAGCTGTTGTAATCGGTGGTGGTTTCATCGGGTTGGAAATGGCAGAAAACCTTGTTGAGCGTGGAGTAAAAGTTACATTAATTGAAATGGCAAACCAAGTAATGGCTCCACTTGATTATGAAATGGCCGCTATTGTACACAAACATCTCATCGAAAAAGGAGTAAATCTTCTACTTAAAGATGGCGTAAAAGCATTTGAAGATCAAGGTAAGACTGTTATTTTATCAAGCGGAAACAAAGTATCTACAGATATGATTATTTTATCTATTGGTGTTCGTCCAGAAAACACTTTAGCTGCTGATGCTGGTCTTGACGTTGCGGAACGTGGTGGAATTAAGGTAAATGAATACTTACAAACTAGTGATGAGTCAATCTATGCATTAGGTGACGCAATCGAAGTTGTTGACTTTATTAGCAGAATCTCTGCCATGGTTCCACTCGCCGGACCTGCAAATCGTCAAGGCCGGATTGTTGCTAATAATATTTATGGGAAAAATGAAAAATACCATGGGACTCTAGGGACAGCAATTGCAAAAGTATTCGATTTAGCTGTTGCCACAACAGGCAATAACGAAAAGGTATTACAAAAGCTTGGAAAAGATTACAAGGTGCTTCATATACACCCAGCATCACATGCAGGCTATTATCCAGGAGCACATCCAATCGCGCTTAAATTAATTTTCGAAGAATCAACTGGGAAGATCTTTGGAGCACAAGCAGTTGGTGCAGATGGTGTAGATAAGAGAATTGATGTTATCGCTACCGCAATTAAGGGTGGATTAACGGTATTTGATTTAACTGAGCTTGAGTTAGCATATGCTCCTCCATTCTCATCTGCAAAAGATCCAGTTAACATGGCTGGATATGTTGCTGCAAACATGATTGAGGAGGACGTTGAAACAATACAATGGAATGAAATCGACTCTATTATAGAAGATGGAGGACTACTAATTGACGTTCGGGAACCAAGTGAAAGAGAAGCTGGTTACATCAAAGGTTCAGTCAATATTCCATTAGGAGAAATCCGTGGCCGCTTAGAAGAACTACCTAAGGACAATACAATTTATGTATCTTGTCAAGTAGGGTTAAGAGGATATCTTGCTACAAGAATTTTAATGGCCAACGGTTTTAAAGTAAAGAATCTTGATGGCGGTTGGAAAACATATTCAGCTGTATATCATTAATTAGAAAAAGATCACAAAGTGTTAATCCGACTTGGGGACCTTTATTCTCCTTGGTATGAACTGTTAAGAATGTGTTGAAAAATCTGCAAAATAATATAAGGTGAGGATCCCCGATTGAAAAATTGGAGCCTTCTCACCTTTTTACCAGCATTTTATAATTCCGGTTTTTGGCCAACAAATTGAATAACATGTGCTAAGCCAGTATGTAAATCTCCCTCATATCGAATAGCTTCACCCATAAAGAAATGAACAATCCGCCAATCCGTAAAGGTTTGCAGGAACTCTTCCGGAGAATAAAGGAAATCGATATCTTTTGGTCCCCCGCTTTTATAGGGAAGTTGCTAAATTGAATATACTTCTGTTACAAAATACCCCCCTGGTTTTACTGCCTTTTTTACTCCCTCAAGTGTTTTTTTACGTATTTTCTTTGGGAAGTGTCCAAAAACACAAATAATTTTATCCCACAGTTCTGTTTCCCAAATAGCTTCATTTAAATCAACATACTCTGTTTGAACAGTTACCCCTTTGTTCTCGGCAAGCTTCCTTGTTTTTTACAGCCCAGATTCTGCATAATCCCAAGCAGTCACCCTCATTCCTTGTTCAGCTAAGAAAACGGCATTCCTGCCTTCACCTTCAGCAATAGCCAAAGCATCCCCGGATAATTGAAGTTTTTCCTGCATTTCGGATATGAACACATTTGGCTCTGTCCCATAAACATAATTCTCAGTTTGAAAGCGATTATTCCAATGGTTGTTCATAATATTCTCCTTTCTGGTCATAATCAAATATGTAAAAAAGGGCTAAAAATAGCCCTTTAACTTAAACACGAAGCACAGTAAACTGTCCGCCTCCGAATAATGTCTTTACATAATCAATCTTTGCATCATTAAAATATACTTGATCTCTTTCATTTATTAAAAAGCTGATTCCATCCTGCTCTATTATTTCATCATTTTCTAAAGCCGACTCTTCCAGAGTCAGACGAAGCTGCGGGCCCCCTCAGCCAACGCCCATGGAAAAGCGAATCAGCGGTTTTCTACCCTCATCAATGATATCTTGAACCTCTCTGGTAATGGCTGAAATTGCAGCATGTGTTACTTTGACCATTTTAACACCCCCATTTCCTTTTTTATAGTATCTGTATTTTTTGAATGATTAAAATGCCCTTATGGGTATATATATTAAAGAAAAAA
The DNA here is from genome assembly GCF_059415045.1 of Ferdinandcohnia sp. SAFN-114. NCBI lineage: Bacteria > Bacillati > Bacillota > Bacilli > Caryophanales > Bacillaceae > Ferdinandcohnia > Ferdinandcohnia sp. SAFN-114. The sequence goes on from NZ_JBPFDQ010000040.1 coordinate 37,856, forward strand.
TATATCTTGTCAAAAAAATACAACTAGTACATGCCTTGAATAAAATAATTATTTTCAACTTATATCATAATAAATCTCTTCAAATTGGCTTGAATATATGTTTTTTGCGAAAAAACAATCAGCTTTTTCAAGTAGTTATCCTTCGCTATTTATGTTGAAATGTTTTATAATACCCTTATGGGTATAGGAGGTGAGAAAATGAAAGAACAATCGTATGGAAGTCATACCCGTTTTCAACCGTTGCAGCACTTTGTTTGGTTGCCATTAAGTTTCATATTGCTTTTGACTACAGCAATCTATAGTATTTATCAATTTATGAAATACGGCTTTTCTATGCAATTGTTATTATTATTTGGCGTAGTTGTACTGGCAATCATTCCCGGAATGCTTGCACGTATGTATGCTTTAACTTTACAAGATCGACTCATTCGTACAGAAGAGCAAATGCGTTATTATATGTTAACAGGCAGTCGTTTAGATGACAGCATTACGAAGGAGCAATTAATTGCATTGCGGTTTGCATCAGATGCGGAGTTAGTTGAATTAGTTGAACGTACAATTATTGAAAGCCTATCGCCAGATGACATTAAAAAGTCTGTAAAAACGTGGCGACCGGATCATCACCGTGTCTGATAGGTATCGAACATGCAAAGGAAGAATGTAAGTCGTCATGAACGAAGCGAAAAATATCTATATAAAGACATTATTGACTGTCTTTTTGACGTAAATTTGGTCTCCAACCTCATTGATATTTTTCAAAATATCGATGCAGGCATTGCCACCTACATTGCGACCATCGGGACGAGTCAATTGCCAATAGAGATCTTGTTTGACCAGAATGAAAATTCGAAACGCAATTTCCTAAATGTAAAGGTTTTACTAGAAGATACTTTAATTAGTAGATAAATAATATAAATTAAGGACCTCAGGTTAGGTCCTTAATTATAATTTTATTAAAGTTGTAGCATCATTACGGAATCAAATTTAGTCCTGGAATTGAACCCAACTCAAATAATGGTCGAGGTTTTTACTTGTTAATCTAAAGCGGGATGGAAATCGTAAAACAGCTGCCTTTTCCTTCCTCACTTTTTACATTTATTTGACAGCCATGAAGTTCGATGATTTTTCTCACAATCGACAACCCCAGCCCATTTCCTCCTCCTAAATGGCTTCTTGCCTTGTCCACCATATAGAATCGGTCAAATACGTATGGAAGGTCTTTTTCTGGAATCCCTTTTCCATTATCTTTTACATGAATGCGGACTTCTTTATCAACTATTTCCATTTTCACTTCAATTTTATCATTTTTATCGGAATATTTAATCGCATTAGTAATTAAATTTTGCCATACCTGTTCAAACAAATCCTGGTCAACCTTAACTTTGCAAGGCTTGAGATCGAGTTCAACATCAAGATTTTTTTCCGGCCATAACGGTTCCAAAACGAGAACCGTTCTACGTAGCTGTTCATCTAATTGATACTCCACCGGATTGAAAGGATGGTTTTCTGAATCGAGTGAAGCAAGCCGAAGTAAATGATCACTAAGCTTCGAAAGTCTTAAGGTTTCCTCATAAATAATATCCAGATGTTCTTTTTGCTGTTCTTGTGGAATAACACCGTCTCTAATCGCCTTTGTAAACCCTCGAATCGATGTGATTGGCGACTGGATTTCATGAGAAACATTACTGACAAAATCATCTCGCATTTTATCAATTTTTTGAAGTTCACTTGCCATATGATTAAAACTGTTTATTAATTCCCCGAGTTCATCATTCTTTTTATATTTAAGCCGAACGGATAAATTTCCTGTTGCCATTTCTTTCGCTGCACTCGTCAGTTTTCTTACTGGTTTAATAATGTAGTTAGAGGCTAGCAGAATAAACAGACTGCCAATAATCAATACCAAAATAAGACTAATGAGTATGATGCGCTGGATAGCCTCCGAAAAGTAGGTAAAGTCCACCTTTACGATCAATGAACTTCCACTATCATCAATATTCGGTACTCCAATAAATCGCACAGGACCTTCCTTTTTATTTAAAAAGAACGGCTCTGTTATATCAGTCTGAAATAGCAGTGAAGTTTCTTCCTCTGTTAATGAAAAAGGCAGTAAATGTCCTTCTTTTAAAACTTCACCATGTATATTATATTTAGATAAAATTTCCAGCACTTGATTACGCCTATCGGGTTCAGCTACCGCAAGAAGATCAGCAATGTCACTTGCAATCGTTAAAAACGGCTCGTCAATGCTAATTTCCCTCTCCGAAATCAATCGAGTAATTCCAAATGATAAAAAGAGGCTAAGGAGTATAATCATGATAAAAGTAGCGACTATTTGAATACGCAGGTTTTTTTTTAACACCCTATTTTTCCTCCAACCGATATCCGAGCCCTCGAACAGTGGTGATTATTAAAGATGAGAAAGACTCAATCCGCTGACGAAGGCGATTAATATGAACATCCACTGTCCGTTCGTCCCCTTCATAGTCTATTCCCCAAAGGCTTTCAATCAATTGTGTTCGAGTAAAAATCTTACCTGGCGAACTGGCCAGCATAAAGAGTAGTTCACATTCTTTCTTTTTTAGCGATACCGTTCCTTCATTTGAAGAAACGGTCAAGGTCTCAAGGTCAATTTTTGTATGACCAATTTCGATTGTCTTTGATGTGGAAATATTGTAGCGCTTTAAAAGGGATTTAACCCGGAGGACCAACTCCACAGGGTCAAAGGGCTTCACCAAATAATCATCCGTTCCGGCCTGAAACCCTTTAACTTTATCCATCGATTCGCCTTTTGCTGTTACCATTAAGATTGGAATATCCAAGTACCTGCGAATATCTTCCGTTAATTCGATGCCATTTACACGTGGCATCATGACATCGACAATCATTAAATCGACTTTTGTATGGGACACATAATCCAATGCTTCCTTTCCGTCCTTGGCCTCCACTACGGTGAATTGACTATTTTCAAGATAAAGCTTTATCAACTTCCGAATATGCGGGTCATCATCCACGACTAAAATCTTATTCATTTTGCCCCCTCCGTTCATCTATTTATTCCCTATCATACAATGTAATGAAAGGGTTCTGTCCTGCTTTTTATTCGTATCGAAGGGACTCCATTGGATCGAGTTTAGCTGCTTTAGAAGATGGGAGTAATCCTGCAATCACACTAATCAAAATGCTGGCTCCGATTCCAAACAGCATGTATTCATTTGTCGGCTGAATCAGTTCAGTACCGAAGCTTTTGGACGTCAAATTATTCAAAAGAATACTAATAAGCTGGGCTCCTGCAACGGCTATTCCACCACTCAACAGACCCATAAGAGCAGACTCTGAAAAGAAAATGCGGCGAATATCTTTCTTTCTAGCACCAATCGCCCGTAGAATCCCAATTTCCCTCGTTCGTTCCACTACACTTATATAAAGGACGACTAAAATCATAATACCAGATACAAGCAGGGAGATAGCCGCAATTCCAGCTAACAGCCATGATGCCATATTCACATACGTTGTTACTTGTTCCATCATACTTGCAATCGGAGAGCTTACGAAGCCGGCTTTTTCCACATCTGCTTTAATTTTTTCTACATCTTCCTGTTTTTTTGCATACGCATTAAGCTGTACAGGTTGCAATAGTAACTTCTGTTCGCTGTATGCATCTTCTAGCGTCGTATACGATACGTACGCACCTGCTCCTTCTACTGGCCCCATATCTTCCTGAGCATATATGCCCGAGATGACTAGCTCTCTTTCCACTATGACAGGCTGATTATTTTCTCCCATTTCATTAATAAAGAGTGTAACGGATTCTCCTACGAGGGACTCATATGTCTCTTCACTGGATAAACTTTGTGCAAAAGAAGTCGTCAGCAATACTTCATTCTTAGATGGGAGTGTTCCCTTTTCAATATTATCTTCATTAATTGTATCAGTTATAGTTCCCATTGATGCCAGTTCATAATTCTCTTCATTGTATACAACATTCGTTTTTCCCCTGATCGTTGTCACTTTTTCTACTCTCTCAACATTTTCTAAGTTGCTGACCTTAGCTATGTCTTCATCTGAAAATGACTCACTCCCCGTTTGTGGATTAGGCCGTAACTCCTTCTCTTGTGTAGTCTCTTCTTCATTCTGCTTTACCACATCAACAAGAAGGGGATTCAAATTCGTGTTAATTTCATTATTCATATAGTCTGTAACACCGTTTCCTAAAGACAACATTAAAATAACACTGAATATTCCGATGGAACCTCCCAAAGCGACGAGAATATTTCGTCTCGCCTTTAATTGCATATTTTTCATAGCCAGCTTAAAAGAGTCGATCATACTTAAATTTTTTCCTTTTTTCTGTACCGTTTCCTTCACAGTGGTGTATCGCTCTTTTAATGACTGATCTTCTTTAATACTCCCATCCTCAACCGTTATAATCCGACTACCAAAATCAGCTACCTTTTGTGAATGCGTCACTGTAATAATGAGAACACCTTTTTTCGCTATGGAATCAAGCAGCTCAAGAATTTGGCCGCTTGTTTCTTGATCGAGTGCGCCTGTTGGCTCATCCGCTAAAATAATCTCAGGGTCATTGGCTAGGGCACGTGCGATCGCAACACGCTGTTTTTGCCCGCCAGAAAGCTGATTGGGCCGTTTTTTCGCATGATCCTGTAAACCCACTTCTGCCAAAATTTCCAATGCATGTTTCGTTCGTTCTTTTACGCTTTTATCCATCATTTGCATGGCAATCATCACATTTTCAAACACAGATAAATGAGGGATTAAGTTAAAGCTTTGAAAAACAAATCCAATTTTTTCCTTTCTAGGCATCGATTTCCTTTTCTTTCATTGCCCGCAGCGTTTTCCCCTGAACAATGACGTCTCCTTCATAATCTGAATCCATCCCGCCGATAATGTTCATTAATGTAGATTTCCCCGAACCGGATTCTCCTAAGATAGAAACAAATTCACCACTTTCAAAGTTTATATTCACATCGCGCAAAACGGATACTGATTCTTTTCCAGCCAATTTATATGATTTATTTATATGTTTTAATTCTAGTAGCTTCATTACTATTCCTCCTAAACTTCTTGCTTAAAAATTTTCATTTTTTCCCCCTAGTGAAGTTCGACCATATGGTATACCAGTCCAATCATAAAGGCTATGCCTAGAAGAGTATGTGACAATCTCACATATTTGGTTGTGCGTACTTTTTGATTTAATTTATATCCAAATAAAACCATCAAAATCATGACCACGAATGCAAGGATCCCGCTGAAAACTCCATTCATGTCACTCGGTATAAAAAGAAGGAAGTAAAGACTGTGTGCCGTTCCCGCAGCTACTACAATCCAACCAAACAAAGTATGCCTTTTTTTGAGAAATTGCCAAGTGGAGAAAATCCAGCGGAGATTTAGAACTTTACTCTTCTTTACACCCATCCAGACCTTTCTAAAAATTATGAGAAACACAGCTACAATGCCAAAAATTTGCGTCATTTTTGTTAGAAAAGCATCTAAGCCAGTCCACATACTTTTCGGCAACAATCCTATTAATGAAAGGGTCCCTCCTAGGACCAAAACAACACTTAATACAGCTACAAACCAACTAAACCTCTTTAAATAACGCATATGGTTTATAGACTTACTTTTTTCCATGATAGTTACCTCCCTTTTTCCTCCGCACACAAAAAATATCATATTTATATGAACTGAAAATAAACTCAAAAAACCTTTCTATTAAAAAAGGTTATCTTTCTTTATGAAATGATGATTTAGAAGATAATGCTTAATGCTTGGTTAATTTGTAACCTCATCAAAATAAAGGAATGTTGACATCAGGAGTGAACATAAGATATTTCTATTGGTTGACTAATATTAAAAGAAAGAATAATATGGACATATTGAATCTGTAATTGGAGGTGGAATTTTGAAGTATTCCAAGGCAACGAATTATGCGCTTCATACCATGGTATTTTTAGCTTTAACACCAAGCGGAAAAACAATTGGAGTACGTCCTTTGGCAGAAATTCAGAAGGTGTCGCCAACTTATCTTTCAAAGGTTTTAACAAAGTTGGTAAAAGCTGGTTTTGTTGAATCGGCGCCCGGGGTAAATGGTGGGTATAAAATAGTTAAAAATATAAGGGATATTACTTTTTTAGAAATTATCCATGCTATTGAAGGATCAGCGTCATTATTTAATTGTAGTTTAGAAAATGATTTACACAATAACCATAAATGCTTAATTCAAGAAGTAATGGAGAAAGCAGAAAGAAAAATGGAAGAACATCTTAAAGAACAAACATTATTAGAAATTATAAAAAATGTTGATGATAAGATTATTTCACATATAAGATCTGAATCACGTTAATTTTTTCAATTAAAGATATTCTATTAGGTCTTCCTTAAGGTAAATTTTGGTTCATTTTACCGCAATTAAGGATATTAAATATCTTTAATATCTCATTTAATATTCGATAAAAAAACGGCGTTAAAACAATTTATTAGCGGAAAGAAAAGCAAATAAGTTAGTCGGAAGTATTCTTTCGACAAATTTCGGGGCGTCACTGGACTTCAACCAAGTAAATCATTCGACAAATTTCGAGGGGCACTGTGACCATAAAGGAGCTGACACAATGTTTAAATTTCAAACAGAGGATATTCAAAAAATTGCAAGTTCAGAAAGTCTGCAAAAGGCTTTATATAGACGAACTTTACTTGTTATTTTACTATCGCAAACGCTTGGCGGGGCTGGATTAGCAGCAGGTATTACAGTTGGTGCATTACTTGCTCAGCAAATGTTAGGTGTTGAAAGCTTAACAGGGTTACCCACCGCACTATTTACTTTAGGTTCCGCCCTGTCCGCGTATGTTGTTGGACGAATTACAAATTCTTTTGGAAGAAGAATTGGGCTTTCTTTTGGCTTTATTGCCGGGGGACTTGGAGCACTCGGTGTCGTAGTAGCAGCAAATTTAAATAGTATTCTGCTTTTATTCATTTCGTTATTTATTTATGGCGCAGGTACATCAACGAATTTACAAGCACGGTACGCTGGTGTCGATTTAGCAAAAGCAAATCAACGCGCAAAAGCGGCTAGTATCGCAATGGTAGCAACTACACTCGGTGCTGTGGCTGGTCCTAATCTGGTTACGCCAATGGGGCACGTAGCTGAAGGTTTAGGTATGCCAACACTTTCAGGACCATTTTTACTTGCAATGGTAGCTTATACTTTGGCGGGACTTGTATTCTTTCTATTTTTAAAACCCGACCCATTAATGGTAGCACGTGCAATCGAAGAAAATAATAAGACAAAGGCAGAAACGTCTACTATAGATCATTCTAAGCAACAAGTTCAGCGTACTGGAGTTATGATTGGAGCGAGTGTATTAATTTTATCTCATATTGTCATGGTAGCCATTATGACAATGACACCGGTTCATATGCAACACCATGGAAGTGGATTGTCTGCAGTTGGATTAGTAATCGGCCTTCATATTGCAGCAATGTATCTCCCTTCTCTAATTACAGGTTCACTTGTTGATAAAATCGGACGTATGAAGATGGTTATAGCATCTGCTGTTACTTTAACAGCTGCAGGGTTATTAGCAGCATTAGTTCCAGGAGAATCAGTTGTATGGCTAACTATTTCACTTGTTTTGCTAGGTTTAGGCTGGAACTTTGGTTTAATTAGTGGAACGGCAATTGTTGTTGATTCAACTACTGTTCAAAACCGTGCTAAAATACAAGGATCCATTGACGTTGGTGTAGCAATTGGTGGGTCTGCCGGCAGCATATTATCAAGTTTTATTGTTGCGTTCTCTAGTTATACGATATTAGGTTTTATCGGTGCTTATCTATCATTCATGTTAATTCCAGTCATTTTATGGGTAAACACGAAAAAAAGAAATGCAATAAAGACTATTAACATGTAAATCTATAACGTTAGTGGCTTAATAATCAAAAAGATTTATAACTTAGCCCTTGATAAGGCCAAATTCACGTCTATACAACAATTTGATCGATTCTTGCCCATGAAACGTTCTATTTCCCCTTCCATCATGTTAGATGCCGCATATCCGGCTTTATTTCCAGGATCTTTGGCTGATTAATTTGGTGGTGCATAAGATTTATGTTTTTTCTATTTTACCTTTTTTAAAGAAAGCTCTGCTAGTGGTTAGTGTTGATTCTATATAAAAAAACTGGACTTCCATACTTTTGGAAGTCCTGAAAATGTAGTTTTGCCTTGTTGCACTAACTCCCTCAATGAAGAAAGCGAAATCTGCCGATTTCTCTCGTTTTCTTAGATTTTCATATTAGCTTGTTTTTAATAATCTATGATTTAGTGGATATTATTATCTATTTAGGTAAATGTTGGACCGTTAGAGTAAAAAGACTCTTATTCAACTAGACCAACCTTAAGAAAAAATTGGTAACAATGTTAAAATATGATCGCACATTTGGATGTCCACATGTCTCACGGAGGTCAACCCTCCCATGTCTCGCAGAGTCATTGCTCTAAAATTCCTTCGTCCAACCTTACCATGAGGTGGATGTCAGTCATGCTGCTCCACAGGGTCCATGCCCGAAGTTTAGTTGCTTTGCTGACTAATCCGTGCTTCATTTCGATAGAATACTAATCATAAATAATAAAAAGTAAAACTACTTAAAATCTATATTTATTGCGTCTTTATGCGGCTTCTTTCACAGTCTGTAACTCTTTCATATGAGGAATGTCCTTCAACATTCTTTCTTCATTAAATTCAAATTGTTTCTTTCCAATCGCAAAGAATATACGAATCAATTTATTACACAAAGCAATGAGTGACTGCATCTTCTTCAATGGATTATCTGGTCTTTGAGTATAGTAAGCATGTAATGCTTTAAACGCTGTATTCTTAGCAACTAGAATCATACATACCCTAAACAGGAGGGCTCGTAGTTTCCTTCTACCTCTTTTGGTAATTGTGGTTTTACCCTTATGTTTACCTGAAGTATTCTCTTTAAGGCTTAGACCAGCTAGTTTAATAAGTTGGCGGGGATGAGAATATTCACTTAAATCTCCAACTTCTGCGAAGAAACCCGCAACTGTATCTCTTCCAACACCTTTTATAGCCAACATTTGTTGGACACCAGGTATCTGATCGATTAATGTATCAATCTTTGAATCCAATTCTTCGAATTTAAGTTGAACTAATTCATACTTATCAATTAATGTTTTAAGCTCTAATTTGGCCATATTTGCGCCTTGTCTAAGTCCTATGGACTTACTAGCTGCATGTTTTAACTCTTGAATTTTATTAAGACCAACACTACGTTTTACAGTTTTTCTTAAATGCATTAATAAGTCTTGATCAGAGAACTTTACTAATTCATGCGGTAACGCAAAAAGCTTTAAGAACTGTAACGCTGCCTTTCCCTCCCACTTTTTAAAGACCGTAAGGAACTCAGGAAAATAGCGATCTATCCAGTTATGAATCTGCCCTTGGACAGTTTGAAGATCGTCAGTCAAGAGATCACGTATTTTTTTAGCCACTCGGAGTTCTGCATAAACTCCTTGCGGAATTGTTGGTTCAGCATATCTCCCATCCTTAACTAATTGTGCAATGACTTTGGCATCCTT
>NZ_JBPFDQ010000041.1:0-47279 GCF_059415045.1 Ferdinandcohnia sp. SAFN-114
CTTATAGTTGATATACTTAATTCTCTATCAGTCTGCTAGCCCTTAATTTTTTTGTCCAGCTAAGTGTAACCTATCCAATAGTGGAAGTATAGAGGTAAGTGGTGAGAAGGTGAACCAGTTTAATCCCTCTATTGCACACGAAAAAGGAATCTATTTGGTGCCTCAAGAACCTTTATTATTTCCAAATATGTCAGTTGAGCAAAATCTCACAATTGGGTTAAATAGGAAAAAACAAGTGGTAAGGGAGCAGGCAAAGAAATTAATTCACCAACTAGGTTGGGATCTTGATTTGAATAGATTTGCAAATTCATTGTCAATTGCTGAGCAGCAACAAGTAGAAATCATAAAAGGTCTGCTAAGGAATGCGAAGATTCTTATTTTAGATGAACCAACATCTTCTCTAACATTTGCAGAGACGAAAAGCTTATTCGAGCTAATTGAGAAGTTAAAGGCCGATGGTGTAGGTGTTTTTTATATCACTCATAGACTTGATGAGGTTTTTCAGATTTCGACACACGCAGTCATTCTTCGAGACGGTAAAGTGACATTAAAAGGAGAAATCCATGACTTTACAAAAGAAATGTTAATTAACGGATTGTTACCAGAAGAAAGCGAACGAAATGGTAAAGAAGAGTTTAGGAAAAGGTTCATAAGTCGTGAAAAAGAAGAGCCGATCCTGAAGGTCCAAAATATTTGTGGTGATGGTTTTAAAAATATAAGTTTCGATGTTTATAAGGGAGAGGTAGTCGGTCTTGCGGGACTCGTTGGGGCAGGTAGAACTGAAATTGCAGAGGCTATATATGGAATTAATAAAATAACTAGCGGGAAAGTTTATTTGAATGGAAAGGATATTACGGACTTACCAGCAAACGAAACAATTGAAAGTGGCTTAGCCTATATTCCGGAGGACCGGTTTTTAAACGGAACTTTTTCAATTAGTTCGGTAAGTAGTAATATCACAGCACAGGTAATCAAAAATCAGGGATTTTTCCTAAATAAAAATTTGGAAGAAGCAATTACAAATGAATATGTTAAAAAGTTAAGCATTAAAATAAGTAGCCAAAATGAAGAAATTAAATCATTGTCTGGCGGAAATCAACAAAAAGTAATCATAGCACGGATTTTATCTACAAATCCACAACTTATCATCATGGATGAACCTACAAGGGGAATTGATGCAGCAGCGAGGAGTGATATTTATTCGATTATCACACAACTAAAAAAACATGGATATTCGATTTTGTTGGTCTCTTCAGATTTAGAAGAAATTGAAAGAATTAGTGATCGAATATATGCCATATATCGTGGTACGTGTGCGGACTGTCTTGGATTTGATGAGATTAATGCAACAAATGTGATGAGTGCTGCATTTGGAACATATAAAGGAAGAAGTGATAGGCATGTCTAAAATCACTGGCATAACGAAGTATAGGGAATTTAGAACCATTATCTTCTTGATTATTATTTTTTTGCTGGTAGGTATAGTTAACTCTGACTTTCTTGCTTTGGAAAACATACTAAATTCTGTGAAAAATAGTTTGCTATATATAGTCCTTGCGGTTGGATTAACTTTCGTTCTATTGACAGGAGAAATTGATATCTCTGTTGGAAGTACTTTAGGACTTAGTGCTGCAGTAAGCGGTGTGATTGTAAGGGACGGAGGAAGCATCTTTCTAGCGATTATTGTAGCTATTTTCATTGGGGCTTTAATCGGTTTAGTCAATGGAATAGGGGTTACAAAACTAAAAATATCTTCATTCATTATGACTCTAGGTATGTTGGAAATTGTAAGGGTTGTACAAGTAATATACACAGATGGAAAATGGATTGAAAATCTTCCTGCAAATTTCAAGCAAATCTCACAGATTAATCTACTGGGAATGAATCTATTAGGAATTATCGTGATTTTAGCCGTTATTATCCTACATCTTTACTTGTCAAATAGTAGGAAAGGGAGGTACTTCTCGGCGATTGGTGATAACGAGGATGGAGCTATATTAATGGGAATACCCGTAATAAGGTATAAAATCATATCATTTGTCATTTGCGGAATCTCAGCTAGTTTAGCTGGACTCATCTTTGCAAGTCAGGTTGGTTTTATTTCAACCACTGCGGGATTAGGGATAGAGATGACGGTAATCGCAGCTGCTGTTCTTGGAGGAGTCTCCTTAAGCGGTGGCATAGGTTCTGTAGTTGGTGCGGCGATTGGAGCCATTATTATGAGTTCAATTAATTCAGCTTTAGTATTCTTAAAAGTTCCAGCATTTTGGAATGCCACAATCTCAGGGTCGCTATTGATCGTTATTGTCGTAGTTGATGTCCTCATTTTCCGTAGAGCTAATAAGAAGGCGAAAAAGGAAAGGTTAAATGCGAGAGTGCTAACTTTAAAGGAGGAGGTGTGAAGTCTGGGATGCTGAAAAAAATACCGAAGTGGAATTTGATCCTTTTACTAACATTAGTTGGTGAAATTATTATATTTGGTTTAATTAACCCGAGATTTTGGAATCTAAATGTACTTCTAAATAGTTTTAATGACTTTGTGGGAATTGCCATCATTGCTTTTTTTGTGACATTTGTCGTTATTACAGGTGGTATCGATATTTCAGGGGGATCTATTATCGGGCTAACTTCTGTAGTAACAGGTATGCTAGCACAATTTGTTGGAATGAATATTTGGATTGCCGCCCTATTAGCAGTACTAGTTGGAGGACTCTGTGGTTTGCTGAATGGAGTACTTATCGCATATGCCAAAGTTCAGGCCATGGTTATAACGCTAGGCGGGATGCTTTTATATAGTGGAATTGCAATTGTATTAGTTGGTTTATCGGGAACAAGCACATATGAGGGAATTTCTGGATTTTCACAAGAGTTTATAAATCTAGCAAATGGAAAAATTCTTGGAATACCACATTCCGTTATCCTCTTTCTTGTAATACTAGTGATTGCCTATATTCTACTTCATAGAACGAGATATGGGAGATATGTCTATTTAACTGGGATTAATCAGAACGCAGCGGATTATTCAGGTATCGATACTAGGAAGATTATTACAAGTACTTATATTTTATCAGGGTTAAGCGCAGGTATTGCGGGTGTAATTTTAACATCGTATTTGGGAAGTTCTCGAGCTGATTTTGGTGCGGAGTATTTAATGCCAATTTTAACAGCTGTTGTCCTAGGAGGAACATTAATAACTGGAGGTAAAGGGGGTGTTATCGGCACTGCACTTGCAAGCATAGTTGTTGGTTTCTTAAAGCTAGGATTGCAAATGGGAGGAGTTCAAACACAATATATAGGCTTAGCTACAGGATTGCTCTTAATCACTTCGGTTGCATTCTTAGGTGTTCCAGGATTCAAGTCCAAGGTAAAAAGATTTTTAACGATTAAAAAGGACAGAGGGGGAAATCTACATGCGTAAATCCAAGTTTTTTCAACTATTAACGGGAGTGGCTCTTTCCACATTGTTATTAGCAGCCTGTAGCGGTGAAGATTCTGGCAAAAGTACAGAAAATGGTTCTGGCGGAGAAAAAGATGCAAGTGACATTGAAGTCGTTTTTATTCCAAAAATGACTGGGAATGCATTCTTTGAATCAGGTAATGACGGTGCACAAGAAATGGCTGAAAAGATAGGATTTAAGGTGAAATATGATGGCGCACCGGAGGGAACAGTTGCAAATCAGGTGCAGATTATTAATAGTGCGGTCAATAGTGGTGCTGATGCAATTGCGATATCATCAGTTACCTCTGATGGATTAAATCAAGCTTTACAAAAGGCATTAGATGCAGGAATTAAAGTTGTTACTTGGGATTCAGATGTTGACCCGAAATATCGAACTGCATATATCAATCAAGGTACACCTGACATCCTTGGTGCAATGCTAGTTGACATGGCAGCACGTCAGCTTGAAAATCCCGATGAAGCACAACAGATTGCATGGTTCTATTCAAGTCCAACTGTGCCTGATCAGAATTCATGGGTTGATTATGCGAATAAATATATAAAAGAAAAATATCCTAACTGGGAAGTTGTAACAACACAATTTGGTGATGGGAATGAACAAAAATCTCTCCAAGTGGGTGAAAGTATTCTAGATTCATATCCTGACATCGATATTATTATTTGTCCTGACTCTACTGCTTTACCTGCAATGGCACAAGCGGCACAAAATAAAGGACTAAATAAGGAGGATGTAATCATTACTGGATTTGCATCTCCAAATTCTATGAGACAGTATATTGAAAATGATACGATCGAAAACCACGGTTTATGGGACGTAAAAGACCAAGGGGCTCTCGCAGTCTACATTGCATACTATTTAGCTCAAGGAAATGAACTAAAAGTAGGTGACACTGTAGATGTTCCGGAACTAGGGGAAGTAAAAGTAGAACCAAATTCTGTTCAAGGCTATGAGTACGAGGCAGAAGATTCCGGAATTATTGTATTACCTGAAAGAATCGTATTCACGAAGGATAATACAGGAGACTATGATTTCTAAAACCTTATAACAAAATTTCGCTTATTACTATCGATACGATTCTAGATATCTTGTAAGGAGAGGAAGAAAAAATGGCTGATGTAATTGGAAACAAAGCTGCAAAGAAATTTTTAGAAGAAACTCCTTTTGCCAATAATGGTAACTTTCATGTGAAAGGAGCAGCTAATTTAGATTGGGGAATGAAAGATCGATTATCAAGAATTTTTAATCCTAAAAGTCAAAAGACAGTCATGTTGGCTTTCGACCATGGATATTTTATGGGACCAACATCAGGCTTAGAAAGATTAGATATCCTTATTCCGAAATTAGCAAATTATGCTGATTGCTTAATGGGAACTAGAGGGGCAATCAGAAGTAGTGTCCCCCCAACCTTTAATAAATCAATAGCACTCCGGGCGTCCTCAGGCTCAAGTGTATTGCAGGATGACTTGAGTCACGAATCGATGGTTGTTGATATTGAGGATGCAATTCGAATGAACGCAAGTGCGATAGCCATCCAAACCTTCATCGGGGCAGAGGGGCAAAAGGAAACAATTGAACAACTAAATAAAGCAGTCAATTTAGGAACTAGGTACTCAATACCAACTATGGGTGTTGTTGCTGTCGGGAAGGAGATGGAACGCACAACCCAATTTTTCCTCTTAGCAACTAGAATGTTAGCAGAATTTGGTGTGCAAATAGTCAAAACCTATTATTGTGAGGACTTTGATAAGGTAGCATCTGCTTGTCCTGTACCATTAGTAGTTGCGGGTGGAAAGAAAGTTCCTGAAAAAGACGCACTCTCGTTGGCGTACAATTCTATCCAAGGTGGTGCGGCCGGAGTTGACATGGGAAGAAACATTTTCCAATCAGATTACCCTGAAGAAATGATTCAGGCAGTGGGAAAGGTTGTGCATGAAGGATATACGGATAAGGAAGCATATGAGTTTTTCATAGATTTAACGAATCAATAATGCTAATTTATTAGAAATCAAGCTTCTGCCTGGATAAGGGTAAAAGCTTGATTTTTGTTTGTCCTTTTAGAAAATATTTTAACTTTTTAAATTAGTACGATATAATTTATGTATATTTCGATTTGCGAAACATTTTACAAGAGAGGGGAAATTTAAATGGCATTATTACGTTCAGAAGTACCTGTTGAGCAAACATGGAACCTACAAGATTTATTTGAAACAGATGAGGCATGGGAGAGAGAGCTTTCGTCTGTTGAAATTGACATCCAAACCGTAACTCAATTTAAGGGGACTGTTGGGAAGAGTGCTAAGAACTTACTTAATTGCTTATTAGCAAATGACGCACTTCAGGAAAGAATTATGCGTGTTGTGAGTTATGCAGATTTACATATGTCGGTAGACGGTACGAATTCCGTTTATCAAACAAATGCTGCCAGGGCCGCATCCTTGGTCTCCAGTGTAAGTGCGAGTATATCATTTATAAAGTCAGAGCTACTTGCATTAGAATCAGAAACCATCCAATCATACATAAAAGAGGAAGAGGGATTACAAGAGTTCATAAAAACGTTATCGGATATCTCAGAGGCAAAGGAATACACACTATCCCCTGATGCAGAGGAAGTTTTAGCTGCGTTTGGTGAGGTGATGGATTCTCCATATATGATTTACCAAAGAAGCAAAACTTCAGATATGCAGTTTTCAGCATTTAAGACGGATAATGGGATCGAACATCCACTTACTTTTAACTCATTCCCAAAATATGAGGATTCTCCTGATACGGAATTGCGCCGTAAGGCTTCTGCAGCTTTTGCTGAAACTTTGGATAAATATAAAAATACCTATGCTGCGACATTAGCCACAGAGGTAAAAAAGCAAGTCATTGAAGCGCGCTTACGTGGTTATGAATCTGTAACAGATATGCTACTTGATGAACAACAGGTTACAAAGGAAATGTACCATAATCAGTTACATACCATTCAAACGGAATTAGCACCCCATATGCGACGCCTTGCTAAATTAAAGCAACGCGTATTAGGGCTTGAAAAAATGTATTATAGTGATTTAAAGGCTCCGCTTGATCCAGACTTTGACCCAGAGGTAACGTATGAGGAGGCTTCAAAGTATGTTCTTGATGCCATCCAGGTTATGGGGCCGGAATATAGTAAAATTATGGAAGAGGGCATTCATAATCGTTGGGTCGATTTAGCAGATAATATTGGGAAACGATCGGGTGCATTTTGTTCGAGCCCGTATGGAGCCCACCCATATATATTGATGACATGGAATAATTCCATGCGAAATACGTATACTCTTGCACATGAATTGGGACATGCTGGTCACTTTGTGCTAGCGGGGCGTAATCAACGCATCTCAAACAACCGTCCTTCACGTTATTTTATCGAGGCGCCATCAACAATGAATGAGATGCTGTTGAGCAGACATATTCTTTCGCATTCCAATGATGAACGGATGAAGCGCTGGGTGATTTTACAATCATTAGGCACCTACTACCACAATTTCGTTACCCATATATTAGAAGGTGAATTACAACGTCGTATCTATGAGTTGGCTGATAAAGGAACCCCGATTACAGCAAAACTTTTATGTGAACAAAAAACAGAGTTGCTGTCGACATTCTGGGGCGATGATGTAGTAATGGATGAGCTCGCTGCTTTAACATGGATGCGTCAGCCACATTATTACATGGGTCTATATCCATATACGTATTCTGCTGGTCTGACTGCTTCAACAGCTGCATCCCAAATGATTCAAGAGGAAGGCCAACCCGCAGTCGACCGCTGGTTATCTGCATTAAAAGCAGGTGGAACACTGAAACCACTTGAGTTGATGAAGCTTGCAGGTGTTGATATGTCAACACCGGAACCAATTAAGAAAGCAGTTGCCTATGTTGGTTCATTGATAGATGAGCTTGAAAGAAGTTTTTGATCAAAACGTTTTAACCTAGTCATTTTGGCTAGGTTTTTTTGTGTAAAAATGGATTTCAGGCATAAGATAAGGAAAGTGAAATTTTAAAGCTTGTACAATGATTCATTTATTCGCCTATGTAGTACAATAGTAGTAAAGGATTCTGATCATTTAAAATGGGGGATTCAAATGGATGAAATGGAAAAGCATTATTCAGACGATAAATTTTGGGAAAAACTTAAAAAGTTTGCATTAAGAGCGGGCCATTCAGTCGTATATACGGCATTATTGCTTTATTATGTCCTTCAAAAACCTGATTTGCCTGCAAAAGCAAGGGTGACGATTCTTGCTGCGTTGGGGTATTTTATTTTTCCAGTGGATCTCATTCCAGACCTTGCAGTAGGTATCGGCTTTACCGATGATTTAGGTGCCTTAGGTGTAGCATTATTCCAAGTGGCAATCCATATTGATGACAATGTCAAAGCAAAGGCAAAAGCAAAGTTAGTTGACTGGTTTGGTGAAGATGTCGATACTTCAGAAGTGGATGAAAAACTCTAGAAAGTAGAAAGGAACTACCCTTATTTAGCCTGGGGTAGTTCTTTTTTTAGAGTGATGGATCGTGGTGTTTTGGGTTCATAATGCAGGACTCCTTTTTCTTTAAGGCGATCCAGATATGCTTTAATTGTGCTTGTTGAGCTCACCGAAGTACAGAGTCTAGAAAGTTCACGTATCGTCGGAGCTTTGTGGAATTTCTTCATATATTTTTCAATTTGTTGAAGTAATTCCTGTTCGGTGTCCTCCATTCGCATTTGTAGTGTTCTAATTTGCAAACTTAACAACTCCTTTTTTCCTGGGTACATCTGCAGATAATATGCTTTCTATTTTAAAAGTTCTTTTTTTATGACGAAGCAAGCAATAAGCCTTGATGGTATGTTCATTGATTTCGTAAACCTTGATTAGGCGTTGTGTAAGTATGCCGTTTTGAGACATATAGATGATTTCGATTGGTGTGTGTTGAGAAAGGGCTCGTTGTAAAATCCCGCGCATGTAATCATCTCCTTTCTTATATTATATACGAACATATATTCTATTATCAACATAAACCAGAACATTTATTCGTGTCTTGGAGACTCGCTTTTAAATCAAGGATGTATGAAAACAGGGGTACCGATTGGAATGGTTCGTGCCAGTTCCTCAACATCATGGTTATACATTCGAATGCAACCTTTTGAAACGAATTTACCGATAGAGCTCGGGTCATTGGTTCCGTGGATTCCGTAGTGTTCTTTTGATAAGCTCATCCACATTGTCCCAAACGGTCCACCAGGATTCGGGGCTTTATTGATGATGATAAAGTTTCCGATAGGTGTGGAATGAAGCATACGGCCAACCGCAATTGGGTATTGTTTTTGTAAGACTCCATTTTTCAGTAAGCGTAAATGACGGTTCTGAGTAGAAATCTCAATTTTAAAGGGAATTGTTGAGGGGTCTGGGAAACCTGGAATAATAATGGATTGACCTGGATAAATCAGATTGGGGTTAATGGAAGGATTTGCTCGAATGATTTCAAAAAGTGGTTTCCGATAATCTCTGGCGATTTGATTCAGTGTTTCACCAGGTTTTACGGTATGATTCAACAGGAATACCTCCTTATTTACTACGTACATTCATCATATTAATTAACGAAGGAAAAGAGTCTGTACCTGTGGTCCAACAAGCCAATCCTCTGTTAAGAGGAATAAAAATACACCAGGCTACAAGGCCTCGTGTATTATGATTTGGATGAAATAGTTGGAGTTGTTTGTTGCGTTTGGTCTGCTTTTCTTTTTCCGGGAATGCCGTTTGTCTCAAGTAATTCAATGATTTTATCAAGATGTTCTTCATTTTCAACAACAACGAAATTGAGGAATGGAAAAATACTTTTTACCTTAATCGTTAACTTATAGCTAAAATTTAATCGGTCTTCAATCCCGTACAAATCATGCCAACGGACAATTCGCTCGACTTCATATTCCTTGACTCGGCTATAAGAAAAATATCGGCCCTGAAGGATAATACCTTTTGGTAATAAAAAGAGGTTTCCACGGTGGCGAACTGCACTAATGAGTGCAAAAAAGAAATATGCCAATGAAAAAAAGGAAGATCCTAAGTAATCTGTTGTAAGAATAACAATTAATAGCCCTATGAGAACGATGATTATAGCAGTCGTTCCCCATTTGACAATTTTATAAGATCTTGTTGATTTAGAAAGGGGCTCCATTTCCTTAAACTCATTCGGGATAAGGATGCCACGGAACTCCTCTTCCGTTTGCGGGTAAAGGGCTTCTTTTGAAAAATCGACTGCCTTTTTAATACTGATTCTGTATTGAATCAAATAATACACACCAAGTATGAAAACAATCGAAAAAAAGATATCTACAAACAAATAATCACCAACCTTGGTTTTTACATTATTTTCTATATATCTATTTTTTCATATTTTCAGCTGTTTGAAAAGGAAAAAAGACCACATTGCTGTGGCCTTCCTTTTACGCTTGTTTTGCATCTTCAACGATATGATATAGCAGGTGAGCGAGGTGATGGATGGGTCCATACTCTTGCTCTTCGTCTTCCGATTCTTCATCTGAAAACTCAAGGTCATTAAGGTACAATGCCATAAATTCATAAAAGTCCTTAAGCTCAAATGAGAAACAGTATGTAGGTTCTTCACTATCTTCTTCATACTGCAGGGCAAGATAATGTATATTTCCCTCGGCATCCGCACCATCGAAAAAGACAAAAAAACCAATATTTGTGTCAAGCTCAAATAAGTGTCGCGTACCACCTTCAGTCACACGGTTAAAATCGTCTTCCTCGAGGATACCGACTTTCATTGCTTCAACAGCATCTTCTTTATGAAATGAAACAGTAATTGATTTCAAAGATAACACCTCCTTAGGCTCATCTTTAGATTGTACTAAAAATATAAAAAGTAAAACAGCTAAAAGAAAATTAATCGATTTTTAAGATTACTAGATTTTCAGGTATAGAACCTAATCACCCTGGCTATCCTTGTTAAGGAGGTGAGGGACAAAATGAAAATGACAATTGCATTAATCTTATCGTTGGGAATTTTAGCAGGATTTTATAATAATCAGGAAGAAATCATTCAAAAAAACGATTTAGTGGATATAAAAGAAATTGCCGATAAAAATGAAATTGAAATTTCATCTTGGATGGCCTTATCTCGAGATAAGGTTGGACAAGCAAATAATGTACATGAAATGAAACAACAGATTGAAAAATTCATGAGTGATCATGGTTCATATAAGTGGAAAAGCATTCTTAAAGAAGAAAACAGCCATTATGTTTGGCAAGGATTAAAAGAAAATGATAACGGAATTACGGAGTCAATTAAGCTAAAAGCTTATAAATCCAATGATAAATACGAAATCGCTATCACGAATGAAGCAAAAGGGAATCAGCTTACTGCAGACCATGTTGAATGGGTGAGTGAAACTTTCGTGGAAAGAAATACTTTTTATACAGTCTCCGGTGTTATGAGATCCAAATCAAACCAATTAGATGAGGTAGCCGAGAAGATGGTTGGAGATGTGAATGCAAAGATGGTGGAACAGCTACAAGAAAAGAAATTTGTGTCGGTATCAGCTTACTCGGAGGTTTTCGAATCTGAATTGTTAACAGCAAAACAAGAAAAAATTAATCTTCAACTAGGCTTACGAGCAGATACAGATAAAAATGAAATCGACGTAACGATTGGAACACCAATAATTACAACCGAATATTAGAATAAGTAGCTTGGGCTAGTTTCCAAGCTATTTTTAAATGGAAGAGCATATTTTGTGACTTTTTCAAATTGTATGCTAAATTAATAGAATAAACTTCGAAGAAAGGATGAAACTAAATGTCACTTGAGAGTGTAAAAGATCATTTCAAAAAGTGGAACCGTGAAAAAGATGTGATGGAGTTTGATTCTGTAAGTGCAACCGTTGATCAGGCTGCTGATACAATCGGCGTTGCCCCTGAACGGATTGCAAAAACTCTTTCCTTTCGGGGAAAAGAGGATGCTGCCATTTTAGTTGTAGCAGCAGGGGATGCGAAAATTGATAATAAAAAATTTCGAAATACCTTTGGGTTTAAGGCAAGAATGCTGTCTGCAGAAGAAGTAGTCGAACAAACCGGACATGTCATAGGTGGTGTATGCCCGTTTGGCTTGGCAAACAATCTTGACGTTTACTTGGACGAGTCCTTAAAACGCTTTACGACCGTATTTCCAGCATGCGGCAGTATCAATTCTGCTATTGAACTAACCTGTGACGAACTATTCCAATACTCCGAAGCAAAACAATGGGTCGACGTATCCAAAGGCTGGCAACCCGAACAAACCGAACAAAAAGAGGCCGTACATAACAAATAGGTGGGACAGAGGGACAGGTCCCTCGTCCCACCATTTTTTTACAGGATTAGTGAAATCCCCTTCATTGAGGTTATGAAGGGGAAATCGAGTAGGTGGATGGGGAGAAATCCAAATCTTCGGGGTTATGAAGGGGAAACCGAGTAGGTGAATCGGGAGAAATCCTCTTCATTGAGGTTATGAAGGGGAAACCGAGTCGGTAGATCCATAGAAATCCTCTTCATGGGGGTTATGAAGGGGAAACCGAGTCGGTAAATCGTGAGAAATCCTCTTCATCGAGGTTATGAAGGGGAAACCGAGTCGGTAAATCGTGAGAAATCCTCTTCATCGGGGATATGAAGAGGAAAACGCGACGGTAGATCCATAGAAATTTTCTTCATCAGGGATATGAAGGGGAAACCGAGTCGGTAAATCGTGAGAAATCCTCTTCATTGAGGTTATGAAGGGGAAATTGAGTCGGTGGATCAGGAGAAATCCTCTTCATGGGGGTTATGAAGGGGAAAACAAGTCGGTAAATCGTGAGAAATCCTCTTCATCGGGGATATGAAGGGGAAACCAAGTCGGTAAATCGTGAGAAATCCTCTTCATCGGGGATATGAAGAGGAAAACGCGACGGTAAATCGTGAGAAATCCTCTTCATCGGGGTGATGAAGGGGAAACCGAGTCGGTAAATCGTGAGAAATCCTCTTCATAGGGGTTATGAAGGGGAAACCAAGTCGGTAAATCGTGAGAAATCCTCTTCATCAGGGTTATGAAGGGGAAACCAAGTCGGTAAATCGTGAGAAATCCTCTTCATCGGGGATATGAAGAGGAAACCGCGACGGTAGCCCCAGAGAAATCCTCTTCATCGTGGATATGAAGGGGAAACCGCGACTGTAGGTCCAAAGAAATCCTCATCATTATAGAGGGAATGTCTATTTTTTTGATGATACTCCTGGTAAATATAATGAAGTAAACTATTGGGATACCAAACAAGATGCCAAATCCGCACATAAGGTAATCTCTCCAAAATTAGAAGCGGCGTTTAAACAA
The DNA here is from genome assembly GCF_059415045.1 of Ferdinandcohnia sp. SAFN-114. NCBI lineage: Bacteria > Bacillati > Bacillota > Bacilli > Caryophanales > Bacillaceae > Ferdinandcohnia > Ferdinandcohnia sp. SAFN-114. The sequence continues at coordinate 12,822 of NZ_JBPFDQ010000041.1, forward strand.
ATGAAAAGCCTACTTATCTCTTCATTGAAGTATTTGATACCATTGATGATGAGGAGATTATCTCATCACATTCCGTAACTAAATGAAAAAAAGAGCTTGGTGAGGTGGTGACCCCACAAAGTTAGATTTTCAACTCTAACTTCTGGGGTGCACCACCCGACTCAAGCTCTTTTTATGTGACAACAAATAGTTGGAAAATAGGATTGTATCGCCATACCATATTTTTACGGGGACAACGGACCTGTCCTTGTGTCCCATTATTTTTTCTTGTTGTATCCTCGTTCCCCGTATGGTTGGAAGTGTTCTAACCATTTGTTTTCGAGTTCTTGTAATGCTTCTTTTTCATTGTAATAGGGATCGTCCTTCTTTTTGAGTTTTTCTAGTATCTCAATACTGAATGCACTTGCGCCGTAATGATTCCAATCTACTTGGAGCGCTTGGTTCGTAGGTGAGGCTGAACCTGATTCTAAACTGAACCTTAACCCGTTTAAAGTTTTAAAGTTTCTCGTGCTTCCGATGAAAAGCTTCCCATTTTGGTTGTTTTTTATTTGATAAACACCAGCTTCAATTGGCGTTTCTTTATATTGCTGTTTCAATACTTTCTTTCGATCCATAGTAGACACTCACTTTCTTCTTATTGTTTCAGCCAATATTGACTGCCATCTTTCTTTCGTTCTAAAAATCCATAACTAATTAAATATCTTCGAATCAATACATAATCATCATACAATCCTTTTAATATCTGGTTGATTTCTCTTTCTGTGTATGTGATGTTACTATCGAATTGTTTTGTTATTTCTCGCAAAACAATCAGTCTTTGTTTTTCTTTTGGCGGGAATTTTAGTAGTCGACCATTTATCCCTTCTGGTAAAAACTTTTCAATGATTTCTTGTTGCTCCTGCTCTGTAACAGCATATCGATCATCAACCATTGTCGCTGTTTTATGAGGGGGAACAAAGGCTGGTGCGTGTTGATCTTTTTCTTTTAGTAGCTCCATGATGGCTAAGAAGGTCCTAGCTTGGCGTTCTTTTTCTTTCAATGCAAAACGATGATGTCTAATTGTAGAAGTACTGCCAATCCCCATTTCGGCTTGAACTTCTTTATCGCTTTTTCCTTGGTAGAATAGACGAAGCAGCTGATTTTGATGATCCGTAAGACCCGTAAGTTTTTTATCAAGTTCGATTAAATAATCAAATACAGATTGATGGGTCGCTTCGATATGAAGACGCATATACCTCTCCGCCTCATAAAGAACTTTTTCATGAGGATATATGACCCCCTTTTCTATTTTCTCGCCACATAAAAGGCAGACATATGAATCTGACTCTTGGATATACCCTTTTTTAAGTTCATCTAGTGAGGCATTCCAAAAATTTTCCGACATATCCATTACTTAAACACATCCGTTCAACGTTTGATATAGAACAAACACTTTTGAAAAATGTTTATCTTTTAATCAAAATTTTATAGTGTCCCTAGCTAAAAGTCAAACACTTTATATGGTTGTTTGTATAAAAGTAAACATTTTGTGTGAAAGTTTAACTATATGCAAAAAAGACTAGGATCTATTTATCCTAGTCTTTTCATTTATTCAATTAGCCCTAGCTGTTTTAATCCGTTGTATACGCCGGAATTCTCGACATCCGTTGTTTTATATTTTGCATAGGAAAATAAATCGGGATTGGCATTTCCCATGGCAAATCCAGAACCGACTGCTGACAACATTTCTTTGTCATTCATGCCATCTCCAAAAGCAGCCGCTTGTTCAGTTGATATGTGAAGTGAAGCTAACACAGCTTTTACCGCAACCCCTTTGTTTACTTCATCACGAATGACATCGTGACATGTTCTCATACCATCCACATTAACCGAGGAGAGGTGAATCCCATCGATATGTTCGAACCATTTTTCTGAATGTTCCTCAGTCGTAATAATCGTCGAACCTAGAATTTCGTCTTTTTTAGTGTCATCGTATAGCGCATTTTTCCTTAGATGGAAGGTTTCGATGAACTCTTTTACAATGTTAGAATCCATGCTAGTGAAGATATTTTTATTTTGAGTATATAGAACAATATCGTAATTATTTTCCTTGGTCGTATGTAAAAGGTTGTCAACTAAGCTAGCTGGAAGTGGTTCATTAAACAGTGTTACACCACGATGAATGGCAAAAGCACCATTATATGCAATATAGGATGAAATTGAAAGTTCATCTCCAATATCCGTTATTTCATGAAGCGGTCTACCAGTCGCGAGAAATACTTCAATTCTATTTTGCTGAAGGTGGGTAACCGCCTCCTTGGTGGACTCTTCAATGGTATCGTCCGGTCGCAAAATCGTTCCGTCTATGTCAAGAAAGACAATTTTTATATCAGGCATTTATTTTCTCCTTTTTAACTTTATTCAGCGTTCATCGCCGTTTCATACAGTTAGAGAATTAATTCATAGTGGAGGTTCAAACTTAATGAATAAAGGTAAAGCCTCCGGCGGATGCCACGATTTTTCAAGGATTCGAGTTTGCTTGAAAAATCGGGCGGCAAATACGCCAAAAGGAATTTGATAATAGTATACCACGTTAGTTTGAAACCATATGGGGTGTTTATTCGTATTCATAAGTATGAAGGAGGGGACGGCATGCGTGCAAAAATGGGAGGCATCATATTATTACTAGTATTCCTTTTACTTTTTCCGATGCAAGGTTTTGCGGTCGATTTTTGGATCAATGATGTAAAAATGGATGCGCAGTTGCAGGATGATGGTACTGTTCACGTAACAGAAACACATACATATGAATTTGATGGTGAGTTTAACGGGATAACAAGGACTGTCATCCCGAAGGAAGGAAGTACGATTAAGGACTTTTCCGCTACTGAAAATGGATCGGAGTTACGAGTAAAAAAGGAAGATGAACTTTATAAAATTTATCGTAAGGGTGAGGACGAGACAATAACAGTCACACTTACCTATACGATTGAAAAGGGATTAGAAATTTACGAGGATGTAGCCCAATTTTATTGGCCATTTTTTGATAGTCGGAATGAGGCAACTTATGAAAACCTCGTTATCACAGTTCGTCCGCCACAATCAACAAACGACGTGATCGCCTTCGGGTATGATGAGGCATTTCAAAAGGAAACTGTGAAATCGGACGGCTCTGTTGTCTATCAGTTCGGAGAGGTTCCGAGTGAAACAAATGGAGATATTCGAATTGCTTATGATGTAAATCTTTTTTCTGGAGCAGGCTATGTAACCTCTGATAAACCGATGAAAGCAGAAATTATGAATGCCAAAAATGAACTATTTGCAGAAGCGCAGGAATGGACAGAGACACAAGACACTCTTTCTAAGGTTGCGATTGTGTTAGTACCGCTTTTAGCATTAGTCTTTATTCTCATAATGATTCGAAATCGGATGGAAGGTCGAGCAAAGTTAGCTATGGTAAAAAGGGAGATGACAAATCCTGGTGCGCTCCCAAAACAGGATATCAGCTTGCCTGCAACTATCCGTTTTACTAACTACAATTATTTACCGCAAGGGCAGTCGATGGCAGCTGCGTTATTGGATTTGGTGAGGAAGAAAATGGTTAGACAGGTGACAGATGAAAAATTTCAGCTTATGAATCAGTCAGGGGTACTGCCACATGAGAGTATATTAATTGAGTGGTTATTTGAAAAGATTGGCCAAAATGGGGAGTTTAGTTTTAAAGACCTAGAAGATTATTCAAAAAACAAGAAGAACTCTGATAGTTACTCAGGCTTCCAACTGAAATGGGGCGAGTCAATTCGAAACGAAATTAAGGAACGCAATCTCTATGAGGATAAATCAAAGTTCAAATTGGTTCTTGGGCTGTTAAGCATTTTACTGGTTCCATTTTTAATCTTGTTCCCAATGTATGAGTTATTTTCCTGGTTTGTTTTGGATTTGATTTTGTTTGGAGGAATTATCATCTATTTGATTGCCTATCGACCAAAAAATATAGATGGTTTGCGAATTTACCATGAATGGTTACTGTTCAAAGAGAGATACAAAACATTGTCATCGGATGAATGGAAAAAATGGTCAGAAGATGACCAGATGCGTGCCTATATTTACGGATTTGGTATGGGAGACAAGGAAATGAAAAAGCAGAACGAGGATCTGATATCCGCAATCACTAAGCCTTATTACAATAATAGCACTGGTTTTTATCCTTATTCGGTAGCCTCATTTGGCTATGTTGGACCAAATGCCTCAACCCACTTTGATTCTGCCAATGAACTCATTGGAAGTGGAAGCAGCAGTTCGAGCAGCACAGGCGGTGGTGGAACCGGTGGCGGCGGAGGCGGTTCTGGAGCGTTTTAGGGACACAGGGACAGGTTCCGCGTCCCACCATATTTTTACAGGGACACTGTACCTGTCCCTCTGACCCACAAAATAAAAGCGGTAGCCCACGGGCTACCGCAATAACTAATCTCAATATAATTTTCCCTGTCGATATAGGACAGTAGATAGTCTTGTGACGGCATGAATATAACAGTTTTGACGCAGGGTGAATGAGTCCCCATAGAACGTTGGTAAGATTGCATCCAATGTTGCCTTCATTTTATTCAATAGCTGACTGAACACTTCTTCCTCGGAATAAAATTGTGTTTCACGACCCTGTAGCCACTCTAGGTAAGAAACGATAACGCCACCTGCGTTTGCAAGAATGTCCGGTATAATCAGGACACCTTTTTTACTTAAGAAATTGTCTGCTTCCTGTGTTATAGGGGCATTCGCACCCTCTAAAATAATAGGTGCTTTAATTTTCTCCATATTATTCTTATGGATTTGATCCTCTAAAGCAGCGAGAATCAGAGTATCTACTTCTAAATAAAGGATAGCCTCTCGGTCAAGAATTTCAGCCTTGACACCAGCTGCAGCTAGCTCCTTATCAGAAATAGGGAGATCCCCTTTATTGCTCTTAGTGAATTTTACAAGAGAAGGGATGTTTAAACCGTCCTCATTAAATAAAGTAACATTCCGGTCACTAACAGCTACAACTTTATTTTGTAAATGAGAACATTGATAAGCCTCTAGAGCTGCGACAGAGCCAACATTACCGAAGCCTTGCACCGCGAGCCTCATGGCTTGGTTTTCAAATTTGACCACTGTATTTGAAAACACATTATCAGTTTTCGTAAGTAGACTCTTTTGATTTTGAAGAAAATCATGAAATAGATATCGGAACGTAAAATAGACGCCTTTCCCGGTAGCTTCTCGTCGTCCTAATGAACCACCATTAACCACGCTCTTTCCGGTAAAACTCCCGCGATAGGGTGTGCCAGGTCGAATGCTTTTATACTCTGCCATCATCCAATCCATCTCGCGTTCACCTGAACCAACATCTGGTGCTGGAATATCTTTATCAGGACCAAGACTATCTGAAAAGTAACGAACATATTTTTTGCAAATTAGATGTAGTTCTTTTTCGGAAAGTGTTCTAGGATTGATAACGAGTCCGCCTTTGCCTCCACCAAAAGGAACGTCATGAAGTGCATTCTTTAATGTCATCAGAGAAGCAAGGTTAATTACTTCATCTTCGTTGACTGTTTCGTGAAAACGGATTCCACCCTTATAAGGACCTAACGCATTATTATGCTGGACACGGTAGGCTGGGATACGAACCACCTGACCATTTTCTAACGGGATTCTTAAAAAAGACTTATGAACATGATTCGGGGTTGATAGTATTGAGGCTAGTGAGGTAAAAGCTTGCTCACGGGTTTCCCCAGATAACTCTGGAATAAACGTGTCATCCTTCATTAATGCATCTAATGATTCTTGGACAATCAACTTTGTTTTATTCAATTCCATTCCTCCTTGTTGAAAGCGTTATTACACCTATAATTGTAACATATAGACGGTGTAAATGTTGGTCTGGGACTCTGTACCCTTGTCCCAAGGAATAGGAGCGTTGCTCTACATAAAACTGGCGGATGGAAGGAAAATACTAGAGTGGAGGGATATTGATGAAATATATTATTATTGGTGGCGATGCAGCGGGAATGAGTGCTGCTATGCAAATTGTACGGAATAGCTCAGGGAATTCGATTACTGTGTTCGAGAAGGGTGGAATCTATTCATATGGTCAATGTGGGTTGCCTTATGTAATAGGTGGGAAGATTGAGTCCACAGACAAGGTGATTGCAAGAACACAACAAGAATTCATAGAAAAGTATGAGATTGATGCAAGGGTATTTCATGAGGCGAAGAGCATTGATGCGAAACATAAGGTTGTACGAGGAATTAACCTGTCCACGGGAGAAAACTTTGAACAAGCATATGACCGTTTGCTAATTGCGACGGGTGCCAGTCCAGTTGTCCCAAATTGGGAAGGAAGTTCACTTCAAGGCGTCTTCACGCTAAAAACAATACCAGATACTGAAGAAATTTTAGATTATGTATACAAGGGGTTCCGTGATGTCAAAGACGTAACAATCATCGGTGGTGGTTATATAGGTCTTGAAATGGCAGAAAGCTTTTCGGAAATAGGAAAAAACGTCACCATCATTGAAAGAAATGATCAGCTTGCTGGAATTTTTGATCGAGATCTTGCTGAACTCATTCACGAAGAGGCAAAGAAACATAATCTAACACTAAGATTTGGTGAATCAGTAGAAGGTTTTATTGGAAATAACTTTGTTGAATCCGTAAAAACGGATAAAGGCAGTGTCAAAACAGATTTGGTTTTAATTGCCGTAGGAGTGAAGCCAAATACAGCGTTTATTAATGGTACGGGAATTGTAACAGGAATAAAGGGAGCGATCCAAGTAAATTCGAATATGCAAACAAATCTGGATGATATCTTTGCAGCGGGTGACTGCGCAACACAGTATCACCGAATCAAGGAGCGGGATGATTATATTCCTCTTGGTACTCATGCCAACAAGCAGGGGCAGATCGCTGGCTTGAATATGGTCAATTTACATAAAACCTTTAAAGGCGTAGTTGGGACATCAATTATCAAGTTTTTTGATTTAACACTTGGTCGAACCGGGCTATCAGAAAAAGAAGCGGAGAGGTTGAATATGCCAACTGCTTCTGTCACAATCCGTGCGCGAGACATTGCGGGCTATTATCCGGATGCAAAGAAGATGTCCTTGAAATTAATCTACCATAAAGTAACCCGCAAGCTTCTTGGGGGACAAATTATTGGCGAGAATGGCGTAGACAAACGAATTGACGTCCTATCCACGGCCCTCTTTCACAGTATGTCTATTGATGAATTAATGGATTTAGATTTAGCATATGCACCACCATACAATGGTGTTTGGGATCCCATTCAGCAGGCGGCAAGAAAAGCAAAATGAGGATACAGGCTCTTGTCTCTTGTACCCTGCCAAAAATTGGTGGGACAAGGGACCTGTCCCTGTGACCCACCATGCTTGACGATTTTGGGGGGGTCTTATATTATATGGGAAGATACTTGGTTTAATCGAGAGAGGTTCATAGCTCATAACCCTCTATAAAAAACTATGGATACATGACTATGATGCCATGTCCATATTGGACGTGGCTTTTTATATGTTTGTCCAATTTAGTTTGAAAAGAATAATAGAAGGTTAAGATGTTGGGACAACATTTTACAGGGAGGTTTTTTCATGTCAGGAAGAAGTCATGAAGAAGGATTGAAAGATTTAACATTACTTGGAAATCAAAATACAAAATATAGTTTTGAGTACGCACCAGAGGTGTTAGAGTCTGTTGATAATTTACATCCAGACCGGGATTATTTCGTGAAGTTCAATTGTCCGGAGTTTACGAGTCTTTGCCCACTGACACATCAGCCGGATTTTGCAACGATGTACATTTCGTATGTTCCAGATAAGAAAATCGTAGAAAGCAAGTCTTTAAAGCTGTATTTATTTAGTTTCCGAAACCATGGTGATTTTCACGAAGATTGCGTGAACATCATTATGAATGATCTTATTAAATTATTGGATCCACGTTATATCGAGGTATGGGGCAAGTTTACTCCACGCGGGGGCATTTCGATTGATCCTTGGTGTAATTATGGGAAACCTGGTACGAAATATGAGGAAATGGCACAATTTCGTTTGATGAACCACGACCTCTATCCTGAAAAAGTAGATAACCGATAAGGATTTTTTTCTATATGCAAATGCACACGTGTCAATAACGTGTGCATTTTTTATGCTTTGAAAAGCTGGTAAATAATGCTTCTTATAAATGTAATCCCTTTTACTTGACATGGGCGAAATAAAATAGTTAAATCGTATATGTTTAGTAGGAATTAATTTTTTGATAAATCTCTCTTATAAGATAAATAAAAAAGCTTAAAAGAGTAGTAGCAGTACTAAACGTACAAGATTACATATCATCGGGGGGTAATGACATTGAAAAAACGAACAAAACTCATTTCAGTATTATTACTAAGTGCACTTCTTTTTCTTGCAGCATGTGGTAATAATGAAGCTTCAAAATCAGGCTCTGACTCAAAAGAGGCGACAATTAATAAGGATGCAGAATTAAATATCGCATATCCTACAAATCTACAAACCTTAGATCCACATTTAACAACAAATCAATCAACAAGAGACGTAGCAAGACAAATATTTGAACAGCTTTTGACACTTAATGAGAACTATGAAGTAGTTCCGATGTTGGCTGAATCATACAAAGTAAGTGATGACGGTCTTACATACACATTTAAACTAAGACAAGGTGTAAAGTTTCATAATGGAGAAGAAATGAAAGCAGATGATGTTGTAGCTTCTATGGAAAAATGGATGAAAACATCGACTCAAGGTAAAGCAAACTTAAGTGGTGCACAATTTGTTGAGGTTGATCCGTACACTGTAGAATTGCATATTGATAAGCCGTCTTTAATTGTTCCTTTTGTACTGGCTGATGCAGCTCCGTTCCCAGCAATTGTTCCAAAAGAATCAGTTGAAGCGGCTGGTGATACTGGATTAACAGAATATATCGGTACAGGTCCATTTAAGCTTGAAGAATGGAAAGTTGATCAACATATTCACTTAACACGATTTGATGAATACGTAGCAAGAGAAGACGAAAGCAGTGGTCTTGGAGGAAAGAAAGAAGCGCTTGTAAAAGATGTATACTTCCGCATTGTCACAGATGAATCTACACGGGTATCAGGTGTTACAACCGGCCAATATGATATTGCATTTGAAGTTCCGTTTGACAGTGCAGATCAAATTGAATCAACTGATGGTGTAACGAATGTATTTGACGAAGGTGGAATTGCTACCTATGTATTTAACAAAAAGTCAGGTCCATTTTCTGACTTGAAATTAAGAGAAGCGTTTAATACCGCTCTTAATGCAGAGGAAGCAATGATTGCTGCTTATAGTGATGATCGTTTCTACACATTAGATTCTGGTCTTGCATTACCAAACCAGGTTAACTGGCATAGTGATGCTGCGAAGGAAAAATATAATATAGGTGACATTGAAAAGGCTAAAAAGTTAGTAGAGGAATCAAGCTATAACGGTGAGGAAATTGTTATATTAGCAACGAAAGACTACACCGACCAGTACAATTTAGCTGTGGTTGCTCAACAAGTTCTTGAAAGCATTGGTATAAAAGCGAAGTTAGATGTATATGACTGGCCAACAGTTCAAGAAAGACGAGTAGATCCAAATAACTTTGATATGTTTGCCATGACATTTGCCGTTAGACCAACGATTCACCAAAATCCATTCCTGGATTCTAAAGCAGAGTATCCTGGTTGGACAAATAGTGAAAAAATTGACCAATTACTTGTAGATATTAAATCAGCTTCATCATTTGAAGATGCAAAACCATTAATTGATGAGCTTCAAACAGAGGTTTGGAATTACTTACCGGTGGCTAAGGTTGGTAATATCCAAGACTTAGTAGCTGTAAGTGATGATGTAAAGGGTTATAAAAATCTCATTGGCCCAATCTTATGGAATGTCAGTAAGAGTGAATAAGGTGAAGCTCCAGCGATGAAGGCGGTAAGCTAGATCGCCTTCATTCATAAATAAAGGATGATGATAAATTGCTAAAGTATATTGTACAACGATTATTTTCATTACTTCCCATATTGCTGGTAGTTGCCATAGTAGTCTTTTTCTTGGCCCATCTGACACCAGGTGATCCCGTTACTGTTCTTCTTGGAGATGAAGCTTCAGAAGAGACCAAAGCCGAGTTACGAAAGGAACTCGGTTTTGATTTACCTCTTTATACTCAGTTCATCCTGTGGTTCAAAGGGGCTATCTTAGGTGATTTAGGAGATTCCTATTTTCTGAAAATGCCAGTAACACAAGCGTTTTTTGAATATTTAGGACCGACTTTATCATTGGCCATCATCTCGCAAATAATTGCGATTATTGTGGCTCTTGTTCTTGGTGTCTTGGCAGCAAAAAAGAGAGGCACTTTCATGGATCAGGCAGTTATGGGAATATCTCTCTTTGGTATTTCAGTACCTAGCTTTCTAGTAGGTTTATTTTTAATCTTAATTTTTTCCGTTCAATTGCAATGGCTTCCTGTTGCAGGCTATCGTCCTTTAAGTGATGGGTTGGGGGAACATCTCCGTTATCTAATCCTACCTGCAATAGCCCTTGGCATGATGCAAGCTGCGTTAATTGCAAGAATGACGCGGTCTTCGATGCTAGATGTAATGAAAACCAATTATATAAAAACGGCTAAATCCAAGGGGTTACATCCAAACAAAATTACCTTCAAGCATGCTCTCCGTAGTGCATTTATTCCAATCTTAACCGTCATCGGGGAAAGCTTTGGAACGTTAATTACAGGTGCAGCTGTTGTTGAAACTGTATTTAATATTCCTGGAATTGGACAATTAATTGTTAACTCAATCGAGAGAAGAGATTTTCCTGTTATTCAAGGAACAGTTTTAATGATCACTGTAACATACGTTTTATTAAATTTAGTGATTGATTTGCTTTACGGCGTGGTTGACCCGCGAGTTCGCTTAAATCAGAGAAAATGAGGAGATTACATGAAGAGTGAAATACAAGTAAGCAAGCCATCGACTCTTTTCGTAAAAAAACAACGTAATTGGACACGGGTCTTATCTAACAATATGCTCCTTACTGGTTTAATCATCATTTCGATATTAACCATCATTGCTCTTTTAGCACCGGTTTTAGCACCATTTAGCCCTTATGAAATTAATCCACAGAACCGACTCCAGCCACCAAGTGGAGAGCACTGGTTTGGAACAGATAACTTTGGTAGAGATTTATTTACAAGGGTCCTTTATGGAATACGGGTATCTATAATAGTTGGTCTTTCAGTTGCAATTATTACGGGGATTATTGGTTTAGTGATTGGCCTATTATCTGCTTATTTTAATGTGCTTGATCATATTCTAATGAGAATAGTCGATGGTCTGTATGCTTTCCCTTCTATTCTTTTAGCAATGGCAATAGTGGCTGTAAGAGGACCAAATACAGTAAACGTGATGATTGCTCTCGTGATTGTCTATATTCCTTCCATCGCAAGGGTAGTTCGATCCGCGGCATTAGTGGTAAAGGAGCAAACATATATTGAAGCACTAAAGGCACAAGGGGCAAGTACATGGAGGATACTAGTTATTCACACCATTCCCAACGTACTTTCGCCGGTTATTATTCAAACAACCTTTATATTTGCTGTTTCCATTTTAACAGAAGCTTCATTAAGCTTCTTGGGTGCAGGGATTCCAGCGCCGGAACCAAGCTTAGGAAATATATTGTTTGATGGGAAAAGCGTAATCTATAAGGCGTGGTGGATGACCGTATTTCCGGGTAGTTTCATCGTCCTCCTTGTTCTTGGATTAAACCTTGCAGGTGATGGTCTTAGAGATATAATGGATCCAAAAATTGTCCATGCAAAGCGAAGAAAGAGTCTTTAAAGTGAGTGTTTAAAAAGGAGGATGAAAAGGACCACGTCGACAAAAACGCCACGGCCTCATGTCTTGTCGACACTAGCACATCCTGTGCGTCGAAAGTTCGAGGCGGCGCAGCTTTGAGTACCGGAACGTATGCATTTAATACGTGAGGAACGCAAAAGCAAGCCAACGAGCTTCCACAGGATGTGGTGACTTCGACGTTCGACACAGGACGTGTCGGCACTTAGTCGAAGCTCCGATATAGCAGTGTCATCTTCACCGGACTTTTTAAACTTCTTCTTGTAAAAAAATAGAATTGTAGAATTTGTACCATTAGGAGGGGAGAGCATGAACAGCGACTATTTACTACAGATTGATAAATTAAGAGTTTCTTTCTGGACAGAGAAAGGGCGTTTAACGGCTGTTGAAGATGCTTCCTTTTATATAAAGCAGGGTGAAACACTAGGGGTTGTTGGTGAGTCAGGTTGCGGTAAGAGTGTTACTGCGGAGTCTATCCTGAAATTACACGATGACCAATTGACTGATTATGAAGGAACAATTTCCTATCATAATCAGAACCTTTTAACAGAATCTGAAAAATCCCTTAGAAAAATAAGAGGGAATGAAATTTCAATGATTTTTCAAGACCCAATGAGTTCACTAAACCCCGTCTATACAATTGGCGATCAAATTGTTGAATCGTTGAGATTACACAAAAAAATGTCAAAGAAGGACGCCTATCAAAAAGCGATTGAGGTCCTGCGATTAACAGGGATTCCTTCTCCTGAACAAAGAGTTCATGATTACCCTCATCAACTTTCAGGCGGAATGCGGCAAAGGGTTATGATAGCCCTTGCGATTTGTTGTGAGCCAACCCTGTTAATTGCGGATGAGCCAACGACTGCATTAGATGTAACGATTCAAGCGCAAATCTTGGATGTGATGAAAGATCTTCAAAAGAAAACAAGTATGGGGATTATGATGATTACCCATGATTTAGCGGTTGTTGCAGAGACATGTGATCGAGTTGTCGTTATGTATCTCGGTCAGGTTATCGAGGAAACAGATGTGAAGGATTTGTTCAATCAACCACTTCACCCATATACAATCGGCCTATTAAAATCAATGCCAAACATGGATAGTGATCGAACAAAAGAACTCCATGAAATCAATGGTTCTGTACCATCTCTTCATCAAATTCCACAAGGGTGTCGATTTGCGGGTAGATGTGAATTTGCAACAGAAAAATGTAGAAATGAAGCTCCAATACTTGAGGAAGTAACAGACTCACATAAGGTAAGATGCTGGCATTATCAAGAAATTTCCTTGAAGAGGGGGGCTTCAAATGGCGATTCCTAAAGAAAAAGAACCAATCATAAAAGTAAAAAATTTAAAGAAGTCCTTCACAGCGGCGTCTTCATCCTTTTTTAAGAAAAATGTAGTCAGGGCCGTAAATGATGTTTCCTTCGAGATCTATGAAGGTGAGACATTTGGAATTGTTGGAGAATCTGGTTGTGGTAAAAGTACGACGGGCCGAACAATCCTGAGACTGACTGAACCGTCAGGGGGAGAGGTTTTTTATCATAATCAAAATATCTTTGACATGAAAGAGAAGCAATTTCGGACAATTCGTCAGGATTTGCAGATGATATTTCAAGATCCCTATGCATCGCTAGATCCTAAAAAAAGAATAGGATATAGCCTTGAAGAATCGATGATTATTCAAAAAATCGGTACGAAAGCAGAGCGAAAGGAAAGAGTGCTAGACCTTCTTGAACAGGTTGGTTTCAGTAAAGAGCACTATGATAAGTTTCCACATGAATTCTCTGGTGGCCAAAGACAACGAATTGGAATTGCGCGTGCACTCGTGTTAAACCCTAAGTTTATCGTTTGTGATGAACCTGTTTCAGCACTTGATGTTTCGATTCAGTCACAAATTCTTAACTTGCTAAGAAAACTTCAAAACGACCTAAAGCTATCTTATTTATTTATCGGTCATGACTTGAGTGTGGTACGGTATATTGCGGACCGAATCGGAGTGATGTATCTCGGTGAAATGGTTGAAAAGGCACCAACTGATGAACTATTTAAAAATCCATTACACCCGTATACTCAATCTTTATTGTCAGCAGTTCCGATTCCTGACCCAGAAAGTAGAAGGGAACGGATTATTTTAAAAGGGGACGTTCCATCACCACTTTCCGTTCCGAGTGGGTGTGTGTTTCATACACGTTGTCCATATGCGACAGAACGATGCAGATTAGAAAAGCCAGTTAAAGTTCAAGTGGATGGTAATCATGAAGTACAATGCCATCTATATGATGAATAATTGATCTAAGGAAGTGTCTAAAAGTGAAGGATAACATTATTGGTAAAGAGGATAAGATGCTTGAGTTAATTGAAACTCTTGTCAATATTGACAGTGGTACATACGTCAAGCACGGTGTTGACAAGGTTGGAAAGGTTCTTCTTGAAGAATATAAATCTATCGGGTTTCAAGCGGAAATCGATGAACAAGAAATTGTCGGAAATAATCTTTTAATACGCCATCCAGAAGCTGTCAATCCTCAAATTGTGATTATTGCACATATGGATACTGTGTTTAAAGAAGGGACAGTTGCGGAAAGACCTTTCAGAAAGGAAGGAGAGTACGCCTATGGACCTGGTGTAATTGATATGAAGTCAAGCCAAGTTACGACCCTATTTGCTCTTAAGGCATTAATAGAAAGCGGAAGCAATGCCCATAAGAATGTAGAAATCATCCTAAATACGGATGAGGAAATTGGTTCTATCTACTCTAGAGAACTGATTGAAAGAATAGCTAAAGATAAAAAATATGCACTTATCCTTGAACCTGCGCAAAATGGAAATTTGGTAAGCGAGCGTAAAGGCGGGGGTAAGTACTTACTAAAAATTACAGGGAAGTCTTCACATGCAGGGGTTGCTCCTGAAAATGGAATTAGTGCAATTGAGGAACTAGGGAATAAAATCATAAAGTTGCACAAATTAACAAACCGAGATGAAGGAATCAATGTAAATGTCGGAATTGTAAAAGGTGGAACGTCCGTCAATACGATAGCACCTTATGCTGAAGCTTTTATAGATGTAAGAATCAATACTGCTGAACAAGGAGATGCCATTGACAAGGCGATCAAAGAAATTTGTAGCAAATCGGATGTGCCAGGTACAACACTTGAATTGACAGGAAAGATTACGAGACCGGCATGGGTGTTAACTGAGAAGTCGGAGAAGCTTATTGATATTATAGTAGATGAAGGGAAAAAGCTAGGTCTTGAACTTTCTCATGAAAAAAGTGGTGGAGGTTCAGACGGAAATTTAACTGGATATATGGGTATTCCATCGATAGATGGGCTTGGCCCCGAAGGTGGAAATGCCCATGAGGAATCAGAGTTTCTTTATATTCCTTCCCTTGCAGTAAGAACAAACCTGTTAGCAAATGTGATTCAGAGACTAAGTGATCAATAGGATCAATAGTTAATACGAAGGGAGACGTTCTATATGTCTAAAAAAATATATATTATCCATGAAAATGATGATTGGACTTCACATTTAACAAAACGATTGGATGAGTTAAATTTACCATATGAGGCATGGCATCTTGATAAAGGGGTCATTGATTTAACTGCAGAACCACCAGAAGGTGTTTTTTATAACCGTATGAGTGCTTCTTCACACACAAGGGATCACCGATTTGCTCCTGAATTAACAGGCGGGATTTTAGATTGGCTGGAATTCCATAACCGTACTGTTTTTAATGGTAGTAATGCCCTTCGCCTTGAATTAAGTAAAATCAAGCAATACACAGCACTTGAAAAAAATGGGGTACGCACTCCGAAAACAATTGGGGCCGTGGGCCGTGAGCAAATTATTGAAGCTGCGGAAAAACTAGGAACAGTACCTTTTATTACAAAACATAATCGAGCAGGTAAAGGGCTTGGTGTACAATTATTCCAAACCGTAGAGTCATTAAAGGCATACGTAAATAGCCCTGCATTTGAAGAGCCAGTTGACGGGATTACGCTCATTCAAGAGTATATCCAATCACCAGAATCCTATATTACAAGATCTGAATTTGTTGGCGGCAAGTATGTATATTCTGTACGGGTTGATACGTCAGAAGGATTTGAGCTTTGCCCTGCAGATGCATGTCAAATTGGCGATCTGTTTTGCCCAGTTGGGGAAGAGGTAGAAGTACGTCCTAAGTTCGAAATTATCGATGATGTAGACCCAGAACAGATTGCACGTTACGAAGCATTTCTGAAAGATGTTAACATTGATGTAGCAGGTATTGAGTTTGTGAAAAATGCAGATGGTGAAGTCTTCACCTATGACGTGAATACAAATACCAACTACAACTCCGATGCAGAAGCGAAAGCGGAAAAATACGGAATGCTTGAGCTTGCGAAATTTCTAGGCGAGGCACTAAATAGAATATAAGTTGAACAAACGAAGGGTAGCATGATTGCTACCCTTCGTTTGTTGTTGCCGTATGCATTTTCTTCGTTTTTGCTGTATACATTCTAAATAATATGAAAGCGACAGCGGATAGGAATATACCTGATATGTAGGGTAATCCCATTGAAATTGTATAAAGAAGACCACCTAAAATAGGTCCGAGAATTCGTCCAAGCGAATCGAAGGAGGACAATAATCCTGTGACGCTTCCATGTCCCGTCTTGGAACGCTTCGTAAGTAATGCCGAAACCGCAGGACGAATGATGCCATTTCCTACTCCAAAAATGGTTAAATAAATCGCAGCTGTAACGAAATCCTTTGTAAATAAAATAAGGAAAAAACCTACGGCTGACACGAAAATTCCGATTTGGATGACAAAACCTTCACCAAACTGTTTCGTAAGCCTTCCCACTAATCCACCTTGTACAATCGCTCCAGCGAGTCCCATAATCATAAAAATATAACCGAGCTCAGTAGTTCCCAATCCAGCTTTTTCAGCCGCAAAATAAGCAAACGTAGCTTCAAGCCCTGATAAGGATAATGTGATAAAAAGAGAAAGGAAAAACAGAACACTTTCAGGACCGTTAAGTGCTTTTAACAGACCCGTCCTTTTTCGGTCTTTCGGATGTCTTTGCTCTTTTGATAAAGATTCTTTAAGAACAATCATGACGAGGAAAAAAGTAAGTAAAGACAAAGTACCTGCAATGTAAAATGGCATGTGTAAGTTAGTTTTTGAGAAAATACCACCAATTGCTGGACCAAAGATAAATCCTAGACCAATCGATGCACCAATGACACCCATTCCTTTACCACGGTCTTCCTCAGAGGTAATATCGGCAGCATATGCCATTACGGTTGGCATATTTGCGGCTGAAAGAAAGCCACCAATGATTCTGGCTGCAAACAACATCCATAATTCTGTGGATAAAGCCATTAGAAAGAATGAAACCGCAAGTCCGAAAATACCAATCATAATAACAGGCTTACGTCCAATCCGATCGGAAATTCTTCCCCACATCGGTGCGAACAAGAATTGCATTAATGAATAAACAGCCATGAGTAGTCCTAATTCAGTGGGTGAAGCGCCAAGATCTTCTGCATAAAAGGGTATGACAGGAATAATGATCCCAAACCCAACATAAACCAAGAACATAACTGCAAATAATATAGGTAATGCTTTTTTTGTATTCAACGTATGTCACTCCAGTATGATAGCTTACTTTCCTATCATAAATTAAATGAAAACAATTTGAAAGTAATCAGAGAGAGAGTCACAAAAATATTTTTATAGGACGAATTTATCTCACAAAAAAGCATCTTCAAAGATGAAGATGCTTTAGTCTTGGGCTCGTCCATTACATAACTCGTCTTACGTGCCCCTTAAAATGGTTTTTCCAATAGCCGCTTGTCATATCAGCAATACCAACACCGGTAGAACTTTGTGAGCCGATAAATTTACCGCCACCTATATAAATTCCAACATGACCATCTTTTTTATAGGTGTCGAAGAATACCAAATCACCAGGTTTCATGTTACTAACTGATACTGCAGTACCTTGACCTCTTAAAACACTTGTACTAGAACCAACATTTACACCAGCTTGAGCGAATGCCCAATGTACAAATCCAGAGCAATCGAATCGACCGTTTGCAATATCATATGCACTTCTTCCGCCACCAAATACATAGACGGAGTTTCCTATGTATTTATATCCTGCATTAATTACAGTGTTAATTGAACCAGTAACCTTTGGAGTTGAGGTTGGAACTGATGCAGTAACTGTAGCTTTGGCTGTTTTTGTTGCAGGACTAGTTGAAGCAGTTGTGCTAACTGCAGGTGTTGCAGTAATCATACTAGCACGAAGGTCTTCAATGTCCGCTAATGTTTTTTGTTCTTTTGACTTTAGGGCAGCCTTTAAAGCGTCATTTTGTGCTTTTTGGTCTTCAATTTGACCTTGCATGGCTACCAATTCTTCTTTTTCGTCCGTTAATGCAGTAAGAGTCTCCTGAATCTTAGCTTGCTTTTCTTCAACCAGATTGATTGCTTTGGCTTGTTCATCAATTATTTCTTGGTCTGCTTGCATAATTGTAGAGACTGCACTCACACGATTAATAAAATCAGAGAAGCTTTGTGCACCAAAAATTACATCTAGGTAACTAATCGTTCCACCAGATTGTTGCATCATGCGGGCACGTTCTTTTAAAATCTCGTTACGAGCTTCAATTTCTTTTTCAAGCTTTTCAATCTCAGTTTCTAGAGTTTTTACTTCTTCTTCTGATTTCTTAATTTCCGCTTCTGTTTGAGCGATCATTTTACGGTTATCTTCAATCGCTTGGTCAACCTTTGCAATTTGAGCATTTAATTCTGCTAATGCTTTTTGTGTATCAGATAGCTCAGTTTGAAGTGAACTCATTGTTTCTGCACTAGTTGATATTACATATGGAGAAAAGGCACTTATCATTAAAGTGGCACTTAAGGTTACGAGTGTCTTTTTCAAGATAATTCCTACTTTCTTACTAATCTACTTAGTCTATATCCGAGTCTTTTACTCTATCATATTATCATAAGTTTCTATAAAATTCTCCATTTGTCGCGAAATTGTTACATATTATTAATATTGTAATGTTACAAAACCTAATAGAATCAAGGTTTCGTAAAATAGCGAATATGTCAATGTCGAAATATATTTGTAATATAAACGGAATATTATTCCTACTAAAGTAGGGTTTAGAGGTCATTGTGCCTTTGAGGAGATTGAAGGAAGTCGGTAACATGAACATGATAGGAGTATTTCGTTGATTTCTCAAATAGTTTGATTGAATGTGAAAACCCTTGGAAAAGAAGAGAAAAAGGCGCTAAACAAACATTTGTTTGAAAAATAGGATTCTACTAGCGCCTTCCTTTTTTGTCTATAAAGCTTCAAATTCCTGTATTCTATGTTTAATGTCATCAGGTATAGGTGTAGATGTTTTAGTAACATTGTTGTAATTTACTTGAATGGTTTCGGCTTCAACTAAGATTTCATCATCTCGTGTTATGATACTCTCAAGGGTGAGGCTGGAAGTACCCAATTTTTTTACCCGAACATAAATCGTGATGAGATCATCTAGTAATGCTGGTTTTTTGTACTCAACTGTACTTTTAACAAGAACGGGTTCAAATTGGGAAGAGTGTTGATTCGTAAGCCAATCCGGCCCAAGAATTTTACGCATGTATTCAGTGAAGCCGATATCGATATAGGTAAGATAATGTGCGTTAAAAACAATTTTTTGACCATCGATTTCAGAATACCTAACACGGATAGTATGTGAAAAATGAAAGTTTTCCAAGCTGTTCCCTCCTTTTTACAAAGTATATTCTGCAAAGAGGGGGTTTTTCCTGCATACTATAATAGAAGAACAATCAACTTTATTCAGTAGAAGTCTCTTTTTCTTTATGTGTTGAGATGGATGTAATCCCAGAAGAGAGGGTTCAATCCATTGCTGAATAGAGTGAATGCCTCCACTGAATGCCACTTTTTTCAAAGGGAAATTTTCGATCAGTAAGATCAAAGACTAAGAACGCCACGTCCTGTGGGCAAAAAAATCGGATGCAAATACGCCATGGCGCATTTGATTGAGAAAGGTCGAATATATATGAAATTTTCACAGAAGAAAGGCTTAATAGAGTCCTATATTGTAGCGGGTACGGGGGGAATGGTGTTTTATTTATTACATTTTCCGATCCCGTGGATACTCGGGCCGATGACCTTCATGATTCTATACAAAGCCATTACACATCGAACAATGGTTGTTTCAGTTCGCCTGTACAATGTTGGACTTGCGACACTAGGAATCTACTTCGGATTGTCGTTTACTAAAGAAACCTTTATTACGGTCTATCCATATATTATCCCGTTTTTAATAATGACGATATTGCTATTGACCGTCAGTGTGATAAACAGCATTTTTGTGACTCGATTTATTAAAATTGACCCAATGACAAGTGTATTTGGCTCGATTCCTGGGGGACTATCCGAAATGGTTGCCGCAAGTCATTCGTTAAAAGCAAATTCTGCAATGGTAACGATTTTTCAAACGGTTCGTTTGTTAACGGTCGTGTTCATGGTTCCATTTATTGTGACGCATTGGTTCATAGCAAGTGTTGGAAATCCATATGAAGTCACAAAAAATCTCAGCAGTGTACCTGTTTATGCATATTTATGGTTCAGCATAGCTTTAGTAGCAGGGTGGTTGCTTCGAAATAAGCTTCCAGCGGCGTTTGTTATTGGCCCACTTGCAGTAACGGTATTACTTGGTGTAGTGGGAGTAGGGTTACCACCCATTCCACCCTGGTTACTAATACTTGCTCAAATCACCGTTGGGATGAGAATGGGGAATAATATCAATCTAAGAGATTTAAAGATTGGTGGAAAGTATTGTGGAGTTTACTTCACTCTCACGCTTTTATTACTCGCATTCTCATTTGGATTTGGTTATCTATTTGCCATATTGTCAGATTTAGATATACCAACTGCTTTACTGAGCTTTTCACCTGGAGGATTAGTTGAAATGGTATTAACCGCAACCGCAATAGGTGCAGATCCAGCAGTGGTAAGCTCATTACAGCTTATTCGACTATTATTCATTATTTTAATCGTTCCGAGCTTTTTAAAATGGATGTTTAAAAGAAGGGAAAAAGTAGCTGCATGATAAAAGAGGCAATTCAAACAAACATTTGATTGAAGTTGGGAACCTTTGTGTACCAAGGGATGTAAGTTAAACGGGCGTTTGAAGAGGGAATTTGTAGTTTCTTGAAATTCTGTAAGCAAAAATTCAAACAAACGCTTGATTGAAAATTGAATCCTTTGTGCCCCAAGGAATAGACCGCTAAACAAACGTTTGATTGAAAAAGATTATGTCAACTAGAATGAGGTTTTACCACTGTAAGTGGAATATTGGAGAAGTGGTGCCTTTCAAAAAGGCATAGAACACTATGAATATCCTAGAAACTGGAAAGTGGTATCACTCGGAACGGCTTGGAGTATCATCACCGTCCTATAAACTGAAAATTGATATCACACCAAAAGACTTGGAGTACCACCAACGTCCTATTAACAGGAAAGTGATGTAACTCTGAAAGACTTGGAGCACCATCACCGTCCTAATAACTTGAAATTGGTATCGCTCCGAAATGCATGGAGCACCATCAACATCCCAAAACCCGAAATTTCATAGATTTCAAAGTGGCTTATGGTACCACCATTATCCAACTAACCGGAAACAGGTAGTCTCTAAAAGGGGTTATAGTATCATCACCGTCGTAATTAATGGAAGGTGATGCCACTGTAAGAAGCAATAAAGTACCACAAGCATCCTGAAAATTGACCAACAACGGATCAGCCAAGTGCAGACCAAGACTAAAAAGCCACTAGGGTATCCTAGCGGCCAAACTTAATATTAGATTATGCGCCCCACTCTTCCTTAGATGGACCGTAAACACCAGGGACCCTTAATCCAGCTTGACGCATTAAAATGGTCATTTGTCCGCGGTGGTGAATTTGGTGGGTATTCGTCATTCCAAGTATTACGGCAACAGGCATTGTTTGACCAAACATTTCTTTCATTTCCTTCAATGTTTCATCGTTCCATTGTTCTTTAATCGCAGAAACTAGGTTTTCACTTGTTGTACGGTAGCTATCGGCCATTTCCTTTGCTGATGTTGGAACTGTCTCACCGGCTGCACCATCGAACTGAAGTCCAGTTTGTGAAATAATTTGATGGACGGAAGTCACAACATGCCAAGCAAGTTCACCTAAGGTACGGTGACCAGCTGCAACAGACTGTGATAATGACTCATCTGTTAAAGCATCAAGGATTTTTTGAGTGGCACTACCCTCATAATTCCATTCTTGTAAGAATTCTTCAAGTGTATGGTACATATGTATTCCTCCTATAATGTGATTACCAACATTATACTTGATTCACAAGTAAAAGCCATTTTAAACGCACATGATGATTTTTTTGAAGGATGATGTTTTATCTATGAATTACTTGTAAAATAGAAGAGGATACTAGATTTCTACTACAAAGGATGTTGACGTGTGAAGGATATAACAATTGGCTCACTCTTAGATGTGGTTGGGGAATTGTTCTCCGACGAGATATCAATTGCTGTCTCAAATACAAAAGAATATCTTTATTATCGACCAAGTAAACGAATTGATTTGAAAATTAAACCAGGTGATGAAGTAAAAGAGGGAACCATTGCGTATAAAGCCATTACGTCCAGACAAAAGGCTTCCGAATTTATAAATCGCGACGTATTTGGCATTCCTTATCATGGCATGGCCGTACCTTTTTTTCATGGGGATCAGTTGGAAGGTTGTGTAACGGCAATCTACCCAGCATTAACAGATGGAAAATCGGTCGTAACCGTAAAGTCTCCAGATGGCTGGAAACCCATCCCATTCTCAGAAGTGCTTTACCTTGAGGCAAAAGATAAAAAAACACATGTGTACACGGAAGATTTTTCGGGGACACATAAATATTCGCTTCAGGAATTTGAATATACGTTGCCAAAGGACTCTTTTATTCGCTGCCATCGCTCATTTATTGTGAATGTAAATCAAATCAAAGAAATCCATCCTGATACTCATTCTACATTTGTCTTAGAAATGAACAACGGTGCCAGGGTCCCTGTTAGTCAAAATTACTCAAGTTATTTTAGAAAGTTGCTGGGTTTCTAACTGTTGTCCACCAAAAGATTGAATAGAAATTAGAGGCCTCTTAATTCTGGGAAAAAATATGCCAAAACATATTTGATAATCTAGAAAAAGAACAAATCTTCTGCTTTGGGGGTTTGTTCTTCTTTTTTATCGAAATTTTATGTTCTTTACTCCAGAAATTCCACCCTATGTGGAGAATATAGGTAAAATTATCTTAATATTCAATTTCATAAAGGGGATGGGAGAATATGACTAATAAACTAGATCGCATTAAGGACACCCGTCTACATGACCGTGTTGTAACTCCGGAAGAGGCAGCGGAGTGGATTCAGGATGGTATGACATTAGGCCTCAGTGGATTTACACGTGCGGGCGATGTGAAAGCGGTACCATTCGCGCTTGTAAAACGTGCTGAAACGGAAAGCTTAAAAGTAAATGTATATACAGGGGCGTCATTAGGCTCTGATGTTGATAAATTATTCGCTGAAGCGGGAATTCTAGGTAAGCGCTTACCATTCCAAGCTGATCCAACAATGAGAAAAGGTATTAACAATGGGGACTTTTTGTTTGTAGATCAGCATTTATCTCATACATCAGAATTAATTCGTTCAAATGTGATGGATGTCGATGTTGCAATTTTGGAAGCGATATCAATTGATGAAAATGGGTTAATCATTCCTACAACTTCAATCGGGAATTCTTTAACTTTTGCACAGCATGCTAAATCAATCATTGTTGAAATCAACCTTGCACAAACAACAGAGCTCAAAGGGGTTCATGATTTATATGCACCTGGTAAACAAGGCGAAAGAGAACCTATTCCGTTAACAAAGTCAGATGATCGAATTGGCTTGCCTGGAATTAAAGTAGATATAGGAAAAATCAAGGGAATTGTGTTTACAGATCAAACAGATTCTCCGTCAACAATCGTACCACCAGATGAAGAAACAGAAATAATGGCACAGCATCTTTTAACCTTTTTACGAAAAGAAGTTGAAGCTGGCCGTTTAACAGAGAAGCTTGCACCACTACAGTCTGGAATTGGATCAGTGGCAAATGCGGTACTGCATGGTATGCTTGATTCTGATTTCACAGATTTAGAGGTTTATTCTGAAGTATTGCAGGATGCGGTATTTGACTTAATGGATGCGGGCAAAGTAAGCTTTGCTTCCTGCTGTTCCATAACCTTATCAGAAGAAAAGATGAAAAAAGTGTTTGGGAACTTTGACAAATATCGTGATCGTTTGATCATGCGACCACAAGAGATTTCAAATCATCCTGAAATTATCCGACGTCTCGGACTTATTTCAATAAACACAGCACTCGAACTGGATATATACGGAAACGTCAATTCAACCCATGTGCTCGGTACCAAGATGATGAATGGAATCGGCGGTTCAGGTGACTTTGCTAGAAATGCACGCCTAGCGATTTTTGTTACAAAATCAATTGCAAAAGGTGGAGACATTTCAAGTATCGTTCCATTTGTCTCACATGTGGACCACACAGAGCATGATGTAGATGTCATCGTAACAGAACAAGGATATGCAGACTTACGAGGACTCGCACCAAGAGAACGTGTGGAGCTATTGATTGAAAACTGTGCACATCCAATGTATAAACAACAGCTTAGAGACTATTACCAAGAAGCACTTACACGAGGTGGCCAAACACCACATGTATTAGAAAAGGCATTCTCATGGCATACAAACTTTGCACAAAAAGGTACCATGCTAGAAAAAGAATTAGTAGAAGCGTAAACCATAGAGCCGTATAAAGAAGGAATTCTTTATGCGGCATTTTTTTGTGAGAAACCCAGTATCGAACATAGGTAAAAAGGATTATGTCCTACTGACTGTAATCATGGTACGATTAACCAAAAGTGTAACAGAGAAGAGGGGTAGAATGAATCATGTTAAGGCATTTGTGGGTTGCTTTTTCATCGCGGTGTCTGCTTTTTTGTATGCTACAAAACATGTTACGGCTGCGATCATATCTTCAAATATGAATCGTCCAGACGTGAATTATTATGAGGGGGCATTCAAGGTTGTTGGATTCGGCATTAACTTTTGGATAATCGTATCCTTAATTGTTGGGATTGTTATTTTAATAAGCCTCATTACACAAGGAGCTACCTTTCCATTCAAAAAGAAAAATGCACTCGAAGAAAATCCCCACCAATGAAGATGGGGATTTTTATAGAATAAACTGTTATATGATTTAAAAAGGTTTTAAAATCATTAATGCTATGATAATCAAAAAGAGTGTATTTTCGATATGCTCAACTCGAAAAAGCGCCTTTGCTAGAGGATAGTATTCGGCAGGAATATCTTCACCTTGATGTGATTCTAATAAAGCTTTTACTGGCTTTGATTTAGGTGTAAGGGCGAATGGTCCCATCGCTAGCGCAACAAGAAATAGCAATAAGCTTGTCACATACCAGCCCATAGTAAATAGATAAGGATTAATAGCCCCCATTAAAAGTCCAGAAACGAGCAGGAGTATGCCACCGACCATGACAAATATGTGTAATCTATGTCTAATTGCATACGAATGTCTAAGCTCTGTCATCGTATCTCCCGACTTCACAACCGTTGTTAAAATAAAGCCAGGTCCCATTCCGAGGATGGCTGAAAAAATATGTATGAAAACAAGTATTCGATAAACAACATCCATTTTATGGTCCCCCATTTACAACATATTCCACTAATAATGATAGCACTATAATAAAAAAGATAAGTGATGTAACTCACAATTCCATATTCATAATCTTACTATTTTGTGACAGTAGTTTGCCAGTAAAAGATACGTGGTATAATAGGAAAGAAGTCCTTAAATTCTTAGAAAGGGGACAATATGGTGAAAAGTATCACAAAATTTTTATATATTGTATTAGGTTTTATTTTCTTTGGCCTTGGGATAGTAGGAATCGTATTGCCCATCATCCCAACTACGCCCCTGTTACTACTAGCATCATTCTTTTTTGTAAAAGGATCGGAAAAATTTGATCGGTGGTTTAAAGGGACTAGTATCTATAAAAAGCATTTAGAAGGTTTTGTGAAGCGGCGGGAAATGACATTAAAACAAAAGTTAACCATTTTGTTAACCGCAGATGCGATGATCGCAATTCCGTTTATTATTTTGGACAATATTTGGTTGAAATTATTTTTGGTCGCAGTTGTTATTTATAAATACTATTATTTCATCACAAAAATAAAAACGGTAGCACCTGAAGATTATGCATTACACCAGCAAGCGTTTTTTGAAAAAACAGGTCATAAATAGAGAAAACCCTTGTCCACCTCATAATGACAAGGGTTTTTTATGTATTTAGTTCACTTTACTAAACTCATGGACCCAAACTTTCATGTGAGGGAGCCATGGCATGCCAGGATGATAGGAAAGAATTGATTCTTTGTATTCGTCAACAGTATCAAAGCCTTCTCTTTTCGCATCCGCGTCTGTCAACTCACCTAGGGATTGTTCATATACACGGTCAATTTTAAATTGCTGACCTTCGAGAGTCATGATTTCTCCAACATCTGCATATCTACCATTTCGGCGTGTAGCTGTCTTTTTACCTTCTAGTACTTTCTTTATGTCTGACTCCATTGTCACAAGACGATCAATGGTACATGTTTTAGCTGGTAATTCATTATTTGGTGTAGTCATTAACAAGCTCCTTTCAACTTACAGATCTTAATATTATTTACTATACACTTTAACAAGGAATACCATTCTTGACAACTTATGAGGTAGTTCAAAAAGTCGGCCGGAAATGACACATCGAATTTCAGCGTACCTTGCTGCGAAGATGTCAACTCAAGCAGTTGCCACGCTCCTGTACTCGGGAGCTCGCACAGCCTTAAATTACAATGCACAGGACGTGGCGTTTAGTCGACGCGGTCCTTTACACCCTCCGTTTTGAGCACGCATTAGTTTGTTTTTCGATCAAAATACCTTCTCAAGCCTTCCCCTAGAATGGTAAAAGTAAACATCGTAAAGGAAATAGCAACACAAGTCCAAAATGGAATCCAAATAGAGCTAATCATGTCTTTTCTAGCTTGTCCAAGTAACGTTGGCCAGTTAAGACTAGTGTTTATCATCTCACCAACACCATAACTGGTTTGAACAAACACTTGTGAAAGAAACACACCAAAAATACCTAATTGCGCTATTAATAGACAGGTTCTCCCGATATCAATAAAGAAATTGACCATAATTGCAGGATATGTATTGGGTAGAATGTTTCCTAATGCTAGTCGAAGTGGGGAAATGCCGACTGTAATTCCGGCCTCTATATACGGTTTTCTTACAATTCTTTGAGTTTCCTCACGAATAATGTGACTTACTTTTCCAACCTCAATTAATGCTAAAAGTAAAACCGACCACCATAAGCGATTTTCATTCATTACAAGGGCTGGAATAGCCAATAAGAGCAGTGCCGAAAAAATAATCGGAATACTAGAAAAGACATTGTTCCACGTCGTAACAATCCAAGAGAAAGGATTATTTTTACGTGTTGCTAGTAACCCAAGAGGGATGGCTAAACAATAGCGAATAATCACAATACCTAAGATGATTTTTAGTGTATCTTTCGCGCCGACGATGATCACACTTAATAAATCTCTACCTTCATGGTCAGAGCCAAAAGGAGGTTGTTGCCCTGGGGAAAAAGGTGCTTTAAGTAAACCTTTACCACCGTCTAAAAAACGAATTCTACCTTCTTCAATACCTTCTTTAACATACGGTATATGTGGCCCCACAAAAGTAACGAGAAGAAGAATACTTAACATAAATATGCCTGTGATTAAAAACCAATTTCGATTTAACATAAAACACCCCTATTTTGGATCTAATCTCATTTTGAGTACTTGGCTTATCATATGAGCCACCATCACAAGTATCAGAAAGCTTATACAAATCCCAATGATTAGACCACGTTCATCGGCACCGCCACCTGGAGGGATAAAGTTGGTATATCCAATTGCCGAAAACAATCGATAGGCAGCTCCTTGGTAACCTAGTAAATATTCAACAACCAATAGGTTTGATAGAACAAATACCATTATTGATTGCAAATGGCTGGAAACCGTGATTAAGCAGGATCTCATCATATGATTAAGCAACACTTTATTTTTTGTGAATCCCTTAGCAAATGCCACTTGAATGTACGGTTCGCGGTCCTGAGTAAGAAGTGAAACCGACGTGATTCTAGCTACATAAAGCATTGGCGCAATCGATACGAGAATACTAGGTGCGATAAACTTCCACCAGGCTTCCGTTCCCATGATGCTAAAGTCCGGTACATATAATAGTAGAAAATAGCTTAAACAAATGATAATAAAAAAGTCAGGAACTCCTGAGAAGAACCAGGTCGCACCACTTCCTAAAAAGCTCTTTTTTGTATTCGTCCATCGATAGTCAAGAATCCCTTTTATAATTCCGAACACGACACTAAGAATAAACCCAATCAAAATGATTTTAAGACTTCTCGGAAAAAACTTCGCAATTTCATCTTCTGCTGAGAGGGAGGCAAATTTCGTTCCTCCAAGACTTTTATTCTCATAAACATCTTTTAAAAATACACCTACATTCGTTGCATATTCTTTTAAATTAAAATGATAGGAATACTCAACAGTCATTGCCTTTCCGGAAAAATCAATACTAGGTTCGCGAGGGAAAAGTACAAATAATATCACACATAGAAATACACATAAATAAATCGCTAAAATCTTTCCGAACTCTTTCACAACCCCCACAAAAATGTCCTCCTTTTCGAAAATGGCTACTATTCTAAATATATTCGAAATTCCAGTCCGTGTCATCACCGATTTGTCGTTTAGTTAGTTCTATAGTTCTATATAAGGTTCATAAAATGTAACGATACACATTCATCAAAGGGGGAAAATCAATTCTATATTTCTTTTAGACTATCATTGTGATAATATAGTAAAAAAGTTAACTATTAAAAATTTTATAAAAAATGAAAGGGGTTACATATGTGAAGAAAATTACAGTTTTTTTAATCATGCTTGTATTTCTCTTCTTGGCAGCTTGTGGAACTAGTGATACAAGTGAGACCGGCGGAGAAAAAGAAGGAGAAGATACTGGCAAAAAGACACTTAAGGTTATGACAGATGCGGCATACGCACCATTCGAGTTTATGGAAGGTGACAAAATCGTTGGTTTCGAAATCGATGTTCTTAATGCTGTAGCTGAGGAGGCAGGCTACGAACTTGATATTAAACATACAGGTTGGGATCCAATTTTTGTTGAATTAAATAAAGGTTCTTATGATATGGCGATATCGTCAATTTCAATCACCGAAGACCGTAAGAAGGAGTATCTATTTACGATTCCGTTTTTCCTATCAACTAATAAAATTATGATCCCTGAAGATAGTAATATTCAGACAGCTGATGATTTGAAAGGGAAAAAGGTAGCGGTTCAAGCATCGACCACTGGACATTTTGCGGTTGAAAAGGTACTTGGTGAAAAACATCCTGATATTAAAGCATTTGAAAATAATAACTTAGCCATTCTTGAGCTTGAAAGCGGTGGAGCGGATGCAGTCGTAGCCGATAACGGTGTTATTGAATACTACGCTGCGCAAAATCCAGACAAAAAGCTAAAGGTAGTTGGAGACAAAGACACATTTGATGCTGAATTCTACGGCATGATGTTCCCTAAGGGCAGTGACAACTTAAAAGCTGATCTCGATAAAGCAATTGAAGCAATTATTGAAAGCGGAAAGTACACAGAAATTTATAAAGAATGGTTTGGGGCAGAGCCAGACTTAGAAGCATTGAAGGCAGAACAAGAAGCTTCGAAATAAACGAGTGAAAAATTGCGTAACGACTTCATTGTGTTACGCAATTTTTGGCTTATTAAGAGGGGGACACACCATGGATTTTAGGTTGGATATAATCATAGATTACCTTCCCTATTTTGGGAAAGGAGCATTATTAACCATCGGCTTATCAATTGCCGGAATTTTACTTGGGACAATCCTAGGGCTATTTATTGGCATTGGAAAAATGATTCGTAATAAATGGATTGCTCTTCCATTTATGTTTTACGTAACTTTCTTCCGCGGGACACCACTACTCGTCCAAATCTTTTTAGTTCACTTTGGGGTTGTTCCATTATTTTTAGGTGGAACAAACGGAATTGTCGCAGGTGTTATTGCACTTACATTAAACGCTTCAGCCTACATAGCGGAGATTTTTAGAGCAGGTATCCAATCCCTTGACCGTGGGCAAATGGAAGCCGCTCGCTCATTGGGAATGACACATCCTCAAGCGATGAGATATGTCATTATCCCTCAAGCATTTAAACGAATGATCCCTCCATTAGGAAACGAATTTGTTATTCTGATTAAAGATTCGTCCCTTCTTTCGGTAGTAGCGACTCCGGAATTAATGCACTGGGGCCGCATGATGACTGGCCAATATGCGCGTGTGTGGGAACCATATTTAACTGCAGCCTTCATTTATTTGATATTAACTCTTACATTGACAATCCTATTAAACTATCTTGAAAAGAGGTTGAAAACAGAATGATCAAAGTGGACAATATAAAAAAATCTTTTGGAAAGAATGAAGTGTTAAAAGGGATTTCAGTTGATATTCAGCCTAAAGAGGTTGTGGTTGTCATTGGTCCGTCGGGATCCGGGAAGTCTACCTTTTTACGTTGCATAAATTTATTGGAGACCATAGACGAAGGGCATGTTTTTATAGAGGGTGTCGACATTACTGATAAGAAAACAAATATCAATTCAATCAGAACAGATGTCGGTATGGTGTTCCAGCAGTTTAATTTATTTCCTCACAAAACCGTTATGGAGAATATTATGCTTTCGCCATTGATAGTAAAGAAGGTTTCGAATGAAAAGGCGTATAATAAAGGGATGGAGCTACTGAAAAAAGTTGGTCTTGCAGAGAAAGCGGACGCTTATCCGGATTCATTGTCTGGTGGTCAAAAACAGCGTGTTGCGATTGCACGAGCACTTGCCATGGAACCTAGAATCATGCTTTTTGATGAACCAACCTCTGCTCTTGACCCTGAAATGGTTGGAGAAGTTTTAGAGGTTATGAAGCAACTGGCACGAGAAGGAATGACAATGGTGGTCGTGACCCATGAAATGGGCTTCGCTCGTGAAGTAGGTGACCGTGTTCTTTTCATGGATGGTGGATATATTGTTGAGGAGAATCGACCAAAGGAGTTATTTGAAAATCCACAACATGACCGGACAAAAGCATTCTTAAGTAAAGTACTGTAAATGGGGATACCTGGCATCATTTTGTGTCAGGTTATTTTTACTTTATTCCATTGAATAAAGTTAAGCCTCCGGCGGATGCCTCGATTTTTAAAAGGAGAATATTCGGGCTAGCTCGAAAAAAAATCGGGCGCGAATACGCCAAGGCGCATTTGATAGGAGGAGATCAACAACATGGACATGATTGAAAAAGCAATAATTGTTGCGAGTAAAGCACATGACGGGCAGTATCGCAAACTAACGAATATACCATATATTACCCATCCGCTTGGGGTTGGCCTAATTTTAATGAAGATAAATGCGCGGACTGAACTAGTAGCTGCCGGAATACTACACGATACAGTTGAGGATACTGAGTTAACACTTTCTGATATTAGAGATGGCTTTGGTGATGAGGTAGCAGAACTTGTGGACGGTTGTTCAGAGCCAGATAAATCTCTGCCGTGGGAAGCAAGGAAAGAACATACCATTTCATTTCTAAGGGCGGCGTCAGAAGATAACCGAACAGTCGTATGTGCGGATAAGCTGCATAATATCCGGTCGATCATCCGCGATTATGAGGAGCAGGGTGATCAAGTTTGGCGCAGATTTAGCCGAGGCAAGGATAAACAAGAGTGGTATTACCGAAATGTAGCCGAAAGCCTAGGTCATGCCTCGACTTTTCCATTATTAGAAGAACTTAAAAAGGAAATCGATATATTGTTTGGTTAGGAATAACAGCGTCTCAAAGATAATCTTTGAGGCCTTTTTTATTATTGACCAGAGTGGTCAATAAGGGATATAATGGAATTGACCGAACTGGTCAATGTTAATTGGAGGTTTTACCATGCTTTCAAAATTTTTCAACTTAGAGCAAGAAAAACAAGAACGAATCTTGAATGCAGCCACCAAAGAGTTTGCTGAAAAAAACTATGCGAATGCATCAACAAATGAAATTGTTAAGCAAGCGGGTATTTCAAAGGGGCTGTTGTTTCATTATTTTAAAAATAAAAAAGAACTATATCTCTTCTTATATGACTATTATTTAGAGTTACTGGTTAATGACTTATTTGCCAATATTGACCTTGATGAGCCTGATATTTTTAATAAATACCGCAGTATAACATTGATTAAATTTGAACTAATGAAAAAACACCCCGAGATGTTTACCTTTGTAAGACTTGCCTTTGAGGAAGATTCCCCCGAGATTAAGATTGAACTTGAAAAAAGAAACAAGGATATCCTTAAAAGTAGTTATTCGAAGTTGGCTAGTTCGATTGATGTATCAAAATTCAAGGAAGGAATCGATATTCCAAAAGCAATGAATATTATTTTTTGGTCACTTGAGGCCTTCGGTTACCAAAAGCAAGAACAAACAAAAGAGATCCCGTTAGACCAGTTAAATATTGAAGACCTGCTTG
Source organism: Ferdinandcohnia sp. SAFN-114 (assembly GCF_059415045.1). NCBI lineage: Bacteria > Bacillati > Bacillota > Bacilli > Caryophanales > Bacillaceae > Ferdinandcohnia > Ferdinandcohnia sp. SAFN-114. Next base: position 45,549 of record NZ_JBPFDQ010000041.1, read on the forward strand.
AAGAAATGGACGAATATATCGAAATGCTAAAATTAGCATTTTACAAATAATGTAGGGAGGTCTAGATAAATGAATGTCATTGAAATTCAAAACTTAACAAAGATGTATGGAAAGTCGCGGGGAATTGAAGATATTAGCTTCCATGTGGAGGAAGGAGAGATTTTCGGATTTATTGGGCCGAATGGTGCCGGAAAGTCCACAACTATTCGAACCATGTTGTCACTCATCTACCCGACAAGTGGAAGTGCAAAAATCTTTGGGAAAGACACAGTTCAATTCTCGTCTGAAATTAAAAAGGAAATTGGTTATCTTCCATCAGAAGTCTTTTACTATGACAATATGAAAGTGAAGGACCTGCTTAAGTATTCGGCAAGCTTTTATAAAAAGGATTGTTCCAAGAGAATCAAAGAACTGGCTGAGATTATGGAACTCGACCTTAATCGTAAAATTGATGATCTATCTCTTGGAAACAAGAAAAAGGTAGGGATTGTCCAAGGTCTTCTCCATGAACCAAAGCTTGTGATTCTTGATGAGCCAACGAGTGGGCTTGATCCATTAATGCAACAGCGCTTTTTTGATTTGCTAGAGGAAGAAAATAAAAAAGGTGTGACGATTCTTTTCTCTTCCCACATTTTAAGCGAGGTTCAAAGACTGTGTGACAGGGTTGCTATTATCAAAGAAGGTAAAATCGTAACCGTTGAAAAGATTAGTACTTTAAAAGATAACAATTTTAAAAGATTTGTGGTTGAACCATTAGCTCCGATTGAAAAAAGCTATTTTTCAATTCCAGGTGTAAGTGATTTAGAAGTTACTGATAAGAAAATTAGCTTTCTGTTTAAAGGTAATATCAATACAGTAATGGAAAAAGTCGCCGGTATAGAGATTACCAATCTGTCCGTAACAGAGCCAGACCTTGAGGAGATTTTCATGCATTATTACGAGAAGGAGGCCTAAAATGATATGAACGTCTTTTTTCATGAATGTAGGGCCTATCGAAAAACCACGCTCATTTGGACATTGTCGCTCGTTGGAATCATGGTCTTGTTTATGTCGATGTTTCCAACGATTGCAAAGGATATTGAAGATTATAAAAAGGTGTTGGATGGTTTTCCAGATGCAATGAAACAAGCATTAGGACTACAGGTTGATACCTTTGGTTCCGTTCTCGGATTTTACTCCTACGTGTTTGTGTATATTAGCCTTTGTGGGGCGATCCAGGCAATGAATTTTGGCACAGCCATTGTGTCAAAGGAAGTAAGAGAGAAGACAGCTGACTTCTTACTAACAAAACCAATCACAAGAAATACGATTTTAACGGCAAAAGTTTTGGCTGCATTTACTTCCATTCTGTTCACAAGCATTGTATATTTAGTTGCCTCGTGGCTTATGGTAGCTGCAGTTGCAACGGATGAATACAGTACAAAAGCCTTTTTACTTATTTCGATTTCGTTGTTTTTATTGCAAGTCATTTTTCTTGCGATAGGGATTTTCCTTTCCGTTTACTTACCAAAAATCAAATCGGTACTCTCCGTTTCTTTAGGAACTGTTTTTGCTTTTTTTATTATTGGAATGCTTAGTTCAAGTGGTGCTGAATTTAAACGGTATCTGTCTCCTTTTAAATACTTTGATTCGTACTATATGATTGAACACACAAGATATGGACTAACCTAAAATAGTGAGACAATATAAAACACCTCCAAAATGGCAATACTTGAGATAAGTATTGTGACA